>JAQBWJ010000663.1 GCA_027625215.1 Candidatus Poribacteria bacterium | reverse complement strand
CAGTTCATAGCCGAGTTCGCCCGTGTAGCCCGTCCGGGTGAGCGTCACGCACGCGCCGCCGACGGTCGCTTGATCCAAAAACGACATGAAGGGGAGGTCGGAGACCGGGGCGTCCGTCAGTTTTTGTAACACGTCGAGAGAGCGGGGTCCCTGCACGGCGACCAACGCGGTTTCATCGGAGCGATTGTCTATCGTCACGTCGCCTGAGGCGTTCTCGCGCATCCACCCGAAGTCTTTGTCGATGTTGGAGGCGTTCACGACGAGCAGGTAGGAATCCGCCGCGACGCGATAGACGATCAGGTCGTCCACGATGCCGCCCGTCGGGTGGCACATCGGGGTGTAGAGCGCTTCACCGTTCGACAGTTTGCCGACATCGTTCGTGACGAGCCGTTGCAGGTACGCCAACGCGCCGCCACCGCTTACGACGATCTCGCCCATGTGCGACAGGTCGAACACCCCGACGCGCTGCCGCACCGCATGATGCTCCTCAATGATGCCGGAGTACTGGACGGGCATATACCACCCGCCGAACTCGATCATCTTTGCGCCCAACGACTCGTGCGTCACGGCGAGGGGGGTGCGTTTCAGGTCGGCGACGGGCGTCTCTGCCATGTTCGAGCGTTCCTTTCGAGGGGGCGATTTCAGAAGACGGGTATTTCGTCCTGTTCGATAGAGGCGCGGGCGTGCGGTTTGATGTTTTTGCGGGTAAGGAGGTCGATCTCGCAGCGAAAAAGGTCTTCGAGATAAGCAATCGCATCGAAATAACGCCCAAACAGTTCGCGGGAAGCGTCCGGATCGACGATTAAATCGATGTCGCTGTCGATCCCCGCTTCATCGCGTGCGACCGAACCCGCGATTGACAGATGACCGATCCCAAACGACATCAGTTCGTCACGACGCCGAAGAAGTTCCTCATGCGCTTCGTCGCGGGACAACGGCGTTTCTCGCGGGACATAGAACTCGTAGTTGTCGTCATACGCCGGATCGTCCGCGTATTTCTCGAACGGCTTCAGCAGTTGCCTCAAGGTTTCCAGCGATGTGCCAGACGGTTTCATATTCAGTATCCCAAATCTGCTCAAAGATACCCCAACTGCTCCAACCGCTCGGCGATCTTCTCCTCGTCCTCTTGAGTGAACCCCTCGCCCGTGCGGAAGCGCGACAGCAGACTCGACCCCTGATAATCGGTCGGCGCGTCGATGCCGAACAGGTCGAGCACCGTCGGGGCGATGTCGAGGAGGCGCATCCCGGCGACGGGGTGTTCCTGAGGCGAGATGTCGGGTCCCGCCGCAATCAGGACGCCGTTCTCGGCGTGGTTCGCGTCGTCGGGACCCGTGTCGTTCTCGAAGACGTGGACAGAGCCCGTTCCTACTTGTCCGATGGAGCGCCAGTGGAGGTTGCCGAAAATGGCAATCAAGTCCGGCGCGATGCCGTTCACCTCTTGGTAGATGTCTTCGGGGCGATAGACGCGCGTGCCGATGGGTTGCCCCTTCTCGTCGCCCAACGCTTCGAGTTTGTCGATCAGTTCGGCGCGTAACGGTTCGACCTGATCCACCGGAATGATCCCCTCCGGCTCGCGCCCTTCGACGTTCAGGAAGATGCGCCCGTAGTAGCCGCCGTCGCCCCACACCTTCGTCTTCGACCAATCGACCAAGTTCACGTTGAACCGCGTCGGCTCGGTCGGGGACTCTTTCAGGGTGAGATATCCGTTCCGAATGAGCCACTCGTTCAGGCAGATGCCGCCGTCCATCCGTTTCGCGCCGTGATCCGACACGATGAACACGGTCGTCTCCTTGCCGAGCGTTTCGAGCAGTTCGCCGAGATAGCCGTCGAGCGTCTTGTAGTAGTCGAACATGACGGTCGAATACGGGTTGCCCGCCTCGTACAGTCGGTGTTCGGGGTCGGTGAACCGCCAGAAGGCGTGGTGGAGTCGGTCGGGACCCATTTCAACCATGGCGAAGAAGTCCCACGGCTTCGTTTCGGCGAGGTGGCGCGCCACTTGGAAACGTTGCTTCGTCATCGCGTAGAGGCGCGTCAGCAGTTGGTCGCGGTCGTTTGTGCGGAAGCCGGACACATCAAGCGTGTAGCCGCCCGTCAGTTGATTGAGCTCCCCGCCGAGCGACGCCGGATGCGTGAACGTCCGGTTCGTGTCGGGGGTCAGGAAGCAGGAGACGAGGTGTCCGTTCATGCGTTTGGGCGGGTAGGTCAACGGCACGCCGAGCGCGACGCTTTGCAGTCCCGACGCGCCGAGCGTCGTCCAGACGGGGGACTGCTTCACCGCTGTCGAGGACGCGAAGAACAGCCCTTCGTAGGAGTGATCGCGGCGGTTGCGGAAGCCGTAGATGCCCAACGTGCCGGGGTCTTGGCTCGTCATCATCGACATCCACGCGGGGACGGTGATCGGGGGGATCGTGCTGGCGAGTTCACCGTGAACGCCGCGCTCAACGAGCGACTTGAAATGCGGCAGGTCGCCCAACCACTCGCCGAACAGAAACTCCGGCGGCACGCAGTCCAACCCGATCAACGCGACTTTTGACACTTCGGACACAGAGTCGATCCCCTCCGGCATATCTTAAGTGGGTCGTCAGAAGTTTGTGGAAACACCGAGATTCTCACGTCGCCTCCTGCGCGAGGCTCCTCAGTACAAGACCGCAATA
>JAQBWJ010000662.1 GCA_027625215.1 Candidatus Poribacteria bacterium | reverse complement strand
GCCGCCCTCATCGACGAACTCGTTTCGATGATAAACGACTTCTGCCATACCCATCTCAACGACGAATACGCGACAATCTGCCTCAAACTGATCGACGCCGTTGTCGAGGAGGAACCGTCGCTCCTGCTGTCGGGACGCGCGAAAAGTTGGGCGGGCGGCGTTCTGTATGCCATCGCCCGCGTGAACTTCCTGTTCGATTCGTCCCAAACGCCGCACATGCGCGCCGATGAACTCTGCGAACGGTTCGGCGTCAGTCAAGGCAATGCCACCGCAAAATCGAACGAGATCATGGACGCGCTCGACATTCATCAGTTGGACGCGCAATGGCGGCTGGAAAGTCGGCTCGGATCGAACCCGCTCGCGCAGTTGTTGCAGTCGGTGGGAGTCCCGTTCAATCTTGGCGCGCCGGAGGCGGACGCGAGACGACGCGGCGGTCAGCCGATGATCTACATGGTCGGACACCCAGTTCTCTCAGACGACGAAGACGACGCCGACTTTTCAGGTCGATGGACTATCGTGGCGATGGAGCAGTGGGACGACGACGAAATTAACGCGCATGGCGAGGCGTACCTTGAGATCGAGGAAGACGGGTCGGGCTCGTTCAATTTTTTGGCAATCGACGCGCAGATCGACGGCAAGGTCGTTCCGTATATGGGATGGTCGCGCTTTGAGTTTACCTGGGCGGGCTGGGATGACGGCACCGAGATCAACGGCAGCGGATGGGCGGAGATTCTCGATGACGAGAACGAGATGGAAGGCGAGTTCCGCATCCATCTCGGCGACGACTCGATGTTCGTCGCCGAAAAACAGCGCGTACGCAAGGCAACGAAGAAGCGTTAGCCGTCCTCATCCGATTCGGGCGACGGATCAACACCGACTTTGAGGCGGATCCGCCGCCCGTCGAACCGCGCCTCGACCTGCTCGTACCCCTGAAAGAACCGCTGCCACGTCTCGTCTTCCATTAGATCGTTCCCGAAGCGGATCGACACGCCCGTCGCGTCCGTCACGATCCACCCGACGTACTCGGTTTGCTGCTGCTCCAGCTGCCGACCCTTCGCGTCCGACATCCAGTCCGGCTTGGCGAGCGGGTTGAACGTGTCGCCGTTCATCGGCACAAAGACGAGATACTTGTCCGTCAACTTCTGGCGAAGCTTCTGAAGCGCGCGCGGCTCGCCGTGCACCAGCACGATGCTGCGAGGCTTCATGTAACTCACCTGCTGACACAACTGAATCTGGTCGGCGTGCGCGGACAGTTTGTACTGCTCGATCCGCGCCTCGACGGGGATTTCGTCCCCGTCGATGACGAGCGTGTCGCCCGTCTTCAACTCCAACAGCCGTCGTCCCGGCGATTCCTCGTCCTGATACCCCGTCATGAAGATCGCGTCCTTTTTGATCGTTGCAAGGGTTCTCGCGTAGTACGCGCTCGGTCCCCCGACGAGCATCCCCGATGACGAGATGATGCACTTCGGCGTCGTGTCGGTGAACATGGTGATCCGGTCTTGCGCCGTCAACTTCCGCACGCGCGGGATGTTCCCTTTCGACTCGCTCCAAAACAGCGGTTGCCGCGAATTCTCAGCATATTTTTGGAGTCGGTCGGGCAGGTATTCCATCAGATCGTCGTAGGCGTCGCAGATGGCGCGTACCATCCCGTCCACGTAAATCGGAAACGGCGGGATCAACCCTGACAGCATCGACGTTTTCAGGATCAGCAGAATCTCCTGCGCCCGCCCCAACGCAAACGCGGGAATCAGCACCGTCCCCCCGCCCTGAACGACCTCCGCGACGCCGTCGATGAGGGCGCGTTCTTGGTCTTTGCGGTTGGAATGGGCGTTGTCGCCATACGTGCCTTCGAGGATGAGCAGGTCGGGTTGGAAATAGTCGATGGGGCGCATCCCCGCGACGGTGCGCTGCGTCGCATCCGACACGTCGCCGGAGTAGACCACCTTCGCCTCGTTCGTGTCGATCAACACCGCCGCCGCCCCAACGATATGCCCCGACCGATGAAACCGCACCCGCACGCCCTCAATCGGCTCAAACCATTCATCGAACTCGCGTTCCCGCAGCGCGAACATCGCGCGTTCCACGTCGTTTTCATCGAACAACGGGAACTCCGAGCGGTCTTCCTCGCTGCGGTGCTGCATGATACGGATGGTGTCGCGGAGCAGCAGTTGGGCGATGGTTTTGGTTGGAACGGTGCAGTAGATCGGTGCGGCGGGAAACTGGGCGTGCAACAGTGGGAGCGATCCCGTATGGTCGATGTGCGCGTGGCTGACGAGGATGAGATCGACGCGCCCGTTCGTCAGCCCGTCGAGCCGCTCGAAATCGGGCAGCGACTTGTCGCCGCGACGGTTGGGTCGCAGTCCACTGTCGATGACGATATTCCGCCCGTCCACCTGCAACAGGTGGCACGACGCCCCCACCTCGAATGCGCCCCCAAGCGAGGTGTATTGCATTACTCCGTTCCCTTCCCCTTGCAGGGGAAGGTTAGGAAGGGGTCGGAATCACGGAACATCCTATTTCGCCCTCTGCCAAACTTCCTCAATCGTCACCCGTTCCCCGCCCCGACTCGCCGACAAGTACGCCGCATCGACAATCGCCATCGTCTCAAGGTTGTCCCGCCCGCTGTGTACCGGATTGACTCTCGCCTCAATCGCCTCC
>JAQBWJ010000661.1 GCA_027625215.1 Candidatus Poribacteria bacterium | reverse complement strand
TGCTGGTGCACGAGAGCGTCGCAGCGGCGTTTCTGCCGACGATGGCGAAGCGGTTCATGGAGGCGGGTGTCGAACTGCGCGGGTGTGAGGAGACGCGGGCGATCCTCCCCGACATCCAACCCGCGACCGAAGACGACTGGCGGACGGAGTACCTCGAACTGATCCTGTCGATCCGCGTCGTGCCGTCGTTTGAGGAGGCGGTCGATCACATCGAGACGTACGGCTCGCACCACTCGGACGCGATTGTGACGGACGACTACCGCGCGGCGCAGCGTTTTCTGAACGAGGTGGACTCGTCCTCCGTCTTCGTGAACGCCTCGACCCGGTTCGCGGACGGATACGAGTACGGGCTTGGCGCGGAGATCGGCATCAGCACACAAAAATTGCACGCGCGGGGTCCGATGGGGTTGGAAGAACTGACGACGTACAAATACATCGTCTATGGCGACGGTCAGGTGCGCGGGTGATGTCCGTCGAAGTGGTGAACACGCGCCCCGTCACGATCATCGACTATCAACCGCGATGGCAGGACGAGTTCGCCGCCATCGCCGCGCCCATCCGCGCCGCGCTCGCCGACCTCGCCCTCCGCATCGACCACATCGGCTCAACCTCCGTGCCGGGACTCGCGGCGAAGGACATCATCGACGTTCAACTGACCATCGCGTCGTTCGACGACGTGGACGCGATTGCGGAAGCGCTCGCTCCGCTCGGGTACGCGCAACGTGTTGGCGAGCAATACCGCAGTGACTACATCCCCCCGTACTCAACCTCCCCCGCCTCAGAGTGGGAGAAGCGGTACTTCCGCGAGTCGCCGGGACAACGGCGTGTCCACCTGCACGTGCGGGTGGTGGGACGGGCGAATCAGCGATACGCGCTGCTGTTCCGCGACTACCTCCGAGCGCATCTTCCCGCCGCAGACGCCTACGCCGACACGAAGCGCTACATGGCCCACTTCCACAACAAGGGCGACGACCCCGACCTGTTCTTCGAGATCAAAGGTCCCGTCTGCAACCAGATTATGACGGCGGCGGAAGATTGGGCGGCGCGCACCAACTGGCTGCAAGGGGCGAGCGATGCCTGATCTAGACTCCCTCTGGAACACGGTTGAATCCGAACTGTCCGGCGAACGCGCCGCAACGAACCTCGAACGCCTCTGGGCTGCCGCCCGGTACGCCGACTTCGCCCACCTCAACGAGACGGCGCAACGGCTCGCCGCGATGATGCAGTTCGCCGGGATGGACGACGTTCAGGTGATCGAATACCCGACGGACGGCACGACCCACTACGGCGGATGGGTAATGCCCCAAGCGTGGGACGTGTCCGACGCGCGGCTGGAGATCGCCTCCCCCGACGTGGACGCGCCGCTGCTCGCGTCGTACGACGAGTCGCCGCTCTGCGTGATGAGTTATTCCGCGCCGACGCCGTCGGACGGGATCACCGCGCCCGTCGTTCGGTATGCGAACGTGGACGATCCGACGGCGTTCGACGGCAAGATCGTCCTGTTGGAGTCGTCCTCGATCCGACACGCAAACCGCGTCTTCCAACACGGCGCGCTCGGCGTTTTGTGTGATGAGCCGCCGCGACGACCTCACCCCGACACGGACGCGCCTCTGTACCGCTTTCTGAACTACACCGTCCCGCCGTGGAAGACGCGCAAGGGGTCCGGCTTCGGGTTACCCGTCGAGCGCGGGAAACGGCTCCGCGACCTGCTGGACGAACGCGGCGAGGGCAACGTCATGCTCCACGCCCGCATCGACGGGCGGTTGTATGATGGGGCGATCCCCGCCGTGACGGGTCTGTTGCGGGGTGAAACGGATGAGGAAATCGTGCTGACGGGGCATTTGTGCGAACCGGGCGCGAACGACAACACCTCCGGTCCGGCGCTCGCCGTCGAGATCGCGCGGGCGATTCGTGTCTTGGTGGAACAAGGCAAACTGCCGCCGTTGAAACGCGGTATCCGCCTCTGTCACACCTACGAGGTGCGCGGGACAAACGCCTTCGTCAACGAAACCGACACGAGCCGCATTGTCGCGGGCATCAACCTCGATATGGTCGCGCGCGATCAGATCAACCACGTCTTCGGCGTCACCCCGACCCATCACACCGATACCGACGCGCTTGTCGTCGAACTGCTCGCCCGCGTCTTCCCCGACGACAAACTCCGGTACCACGCGACGGGTTTGATGGACGACAACGTGTTCGGCGAACCGCTCATCGGCGCGCCGACGCCCGGCATCGTTCAATATCAAGACTCGACGTGGCACACCTCCGCCGACACGATGGACGCGATCTCGCCGCGAATCTTGAAGAAGGTCGGGGTTGCCGCCGCTGTTTATGTCCTTGCCGTCGCGTATGGGGAGGTCGATCTCACGCCGAAACGCGAGGCGGAACCGTCCGGCGAGGGGACGCGCTACCGCAAGGTCGTCAAAGGGTATATCGGCTGCGAGCATCTTTCCGACGACGAGAAGGACCGCCTTGACGCGACGCTCGGCATCGGGTGGGGGTGGGGCGCGCCGGACTGGGTGCAGCACGCGCTGTTCGCCTGCGACGGCTCCCGCACCGTCGCCCAAGTGGCGGCGTTCCTCGACCGTCACGGCATGACGACCCCTCGTGATCGGCTGGATGGTGTGCTAGAATGGGGGGCGTCACAAGGGTTTCT
>JAQBWJ010000660.1 GCA_027625215.1 Candidatus Poribacteria bacterium | reverse complement strand
AAACTCGGTGGTTAGAATCACCCGCCTCCCCGACGCCTCTCGCAGCCGCCCCTCAAACATCGGGTGCGCGACGCACACGGCGGCGTCCGCGTCGTTCACGACGTATTCCAATTCCGGGCGCGGGTGGACGACGCACAACGGCACGGCGACCCCTCCCGCCCGCCAGATGCCCCACTGCGTCGCCGCGTAGTCAAACCCCGGCGGCGCAAGGAAGCAGACGCGCGCTTCGTTCAGGTCGTCGCCCCCGTCGAGCAGTCGCGCGGCGATGCGGTTGGCGGCGGCGTCGAGGTCGGCGTAGGTGTGGACGCCCGTCGCGTCGAGGATCGCGGGGGTGTCCGGCACTGCGGGTGGGGAGGTGAGGGGTGGGAAGGTCATGTCATCCGGAACCGTCCACGTATTCGATGTCGTCTGGGAGCGTCTCTTGTCCCAGAATCGGCTTTATATAGGCGTTGTACGCACCGATTCGCTGGTCATGTTTGATAAGTACTCGCTGGTCAGTCGAGCCTGCTGATTGGATTTGGTGTACGCAAAGCGATTCATGCCATCGCGGTCGGTTGCAATCATGCGGTATGTTCATTCCAGCCGATATGAATCGATATGAGCGTCCCAAGTCGGGGAACCTAGAACGGAAACCGCATCCAGATTCACACGGGACATTCGACCCTACATATGAAGGCGCATAATCCTTCAACCAACCAAGGGCACTACCTGATAGGACGAAATGGCAACCACCTTTACAGGCATCAATGAGTCGCTTTCCCGTAGTAATATCTTCACCTTCGATATTCGTGTTACCATTTACATCAATCCGATGTCGATACTGTCCGCAATGTAAGGATGCGCGGATGTACCTTGGTTCTTTCGCAAACTTCCACTTCCACTCGCGAAAAAAACATGAGACATGATACACAAGACCGACCGATACCCACGCGATCGTTGAATCTATCCCTACTGTTGGGAGGGCTACAAATGCGCCATCACCTGTTGGGACGAGTGTTGGAGAGTGTGGATAATTCCACTCTTCGATATGCCTCAGGTACCGTTTGATCTCCTGCTCAAGCGCATGGATAATGCCTCGCGGTTCACCAAACCTGCCGGATATCGCGGAAAAGCCGAATACATCAAAGACGAGAATGACGCCGTCCGTACCATCCTTGCGTTCGCGAAGCGGAGTTCCACCGTATGTTGCATCATCATGTAATGGTTGAGATGGATAGTGAATCACCTCATCGCTGTCAAACCAACGTTTGATGGGTTCAAGCATCGTTTCAGCGCTTTATCATGACGGATTCTGGTTCTTCAACAGCGCGGAAAGATACTCGGCGAGTTTGTCCGTCACCTTCTGCGCGTCCACGTCGGCGAAGTTGAACAGTTCCTTCAACACGGGCGACAACGCCCCCGTGTCGAGCAGCGTGTTCGCCAGACGCCCCATGTTGTGACGGTTTGTCGGATCGCTGTCGCTGCCGCCCATGTCGAGAATCTTGATGCTCTGTATCTTCTCGACCGGCTTCATCAACCGTTCGGCGAGTTCCGGCGAGCGGGCGATCAGTTCCATCAACGCTTCCTGCACCAGCACGCGCTGCTCGGCGGTGTTGCGCGCCTGCAAGTGGGCGAGTTCGCCCTCCGCCTTCGCCTGCGCCTCCGCCAAGATCGCTTCGGCGAGCCGCTCGATGGGACGCGCCTGACCTTCCGCGTTGATCACCGACACTTCGCGCTGCCACTCGGCTTCGCGCGTGCGCTGCACCGCCGTCACATTGACCTGCGATTCCGTCTTCTGCGCGCGGGTGTCGAGCATGTCGCGCTCGGTGATTTCCGTCGTCTGCTGCTTGTCGAAGATGGCGATGCGGCGGTCTTCGTCGGCGAGCGAGACGTTCATCTCCTGACCGATCTTCGCCGTCTCAACGCGCAACGTTCGTTGGATTTCGGTCTCCTGTACCTGCCGCGTCTGGTCGATTTGCGCCGTCTCAACAATCAGGTTCTTTTCAATGTCGCGCATCTGGACAACACGCTCTTGGTCGATTCGAGAACTCTCCGTCGCCAGCGTCCGCTCAATATCACGGATTTGCACCGCCTCTTGCTGCGACAGTTGCGCGACCTGCACGCCCAACTCGCGCTCAATATCCCGTTCCTTGACGCCTTGTTCCTGCGCGATCTTGGCGGTTTCAACGCGCAACGTCCGCTCGATCTCGGCTTCCTGCACTTGCCGCGTTTGGTCGATCTGTGCCGTTTCTACGATCAGGTTCTTTTCAATGTCGCGCATCTGAACAACACGTTCTTGGTCAATACGCGACGACTCAGTCGCCAACGTCCGCTCAATATCGCGGATTTGCACCGCCTCTTGCTGCGACAGTTGCGCCACTTGGACGCCCAACTCGCGTTCGATATCCCGTTCCTTGACGCCTTGTTCCTGCGCGATCTTCGCCGTTTCGACCCGCAACGTTCGTTCGATCTCGGCTTCCTGGACTTGCCGCGTTTGGTCGATCTGCGCCGTTTCTACGATTAGGTTCTTCTCGATATCGCGCATCTGGACAACACGTTCTTGGTCAATGCGGGAGCTCTCTGTCGCCAGCGTCCGCTCAATATCGCGGATTTGCACCGCTTCCTGCTGCGACAGTTGCGCGACCTGCACGCCCAACTCACGCTCAATATCCCGCTCCTTGA
>JAQBWJ010000659.1 GCA_027625215.1 Candidatus Poribacteria bacterium | reverse complement strand
CTAACCCAACCGCTTGACGGCTGGGAACTTTGGAACACGAACTCCGACGCCAACTTTCGTCGGGCGCGGGAAGAGTGGATTGCGCGACTGCTGGCAGGCATCCGCAAACCCGTCATCGCGGGGAGCGACGCGCACGGCGATTTCAATCGCGGACGCTCAACCATCGCGCCGTTCTTCACCGTCGGCGACTGCTTTGACGAAGCGTTCGGGCGACCGCGCACCGCCGTCTACACGCCGGACGATTCGCAAGAAACGCTGTGCGAGTCGATGCGTGGCGGCAACATCGTCATGACGAATGGTCCCCTCGCGGTCATGCGTACGGAAGACTCGGAGGGGAATGTCGCCGTGATGGGTGAACGACTGCGCGCCGACGCCGTCACGGTGCGCGTCAATGCCGTCTCGACGGAGGAGTTCGGCGAACTGTCCCGGATTGTCCTGTACGTGGGCGAGGTCGGAGGCGGCGAGTCCGAACGGGTACTGGCGGAGGACGCCGGATTCTTGAAGGAAACGACGGCGAAGTTGCGCGTTTCAAGATCGTCCTACATCCGCCTCGAAGCGGAAGCGACGCGCGACGGCGAGACAACCTACGCGCTGACGAACCCCATCTGGATTGACTCTCACCCGTGATCGGCAAGATTCGCGCGTACGTCGACCTCGCGCGTCCTCTCAATGGGCTGATCGCGGTATTGGGCGTTGTAGTCGGCGCGGACTTGGGAGTGCGGACTCGCGGCGGATGGGTCGTTGACGATGCGCGTCACGCGGCGTTGATGGCGGTGAGCACGCTGCTGGTCCTCTCCGCTGGGAACGCTTTCAACGACACGAAAGACGTGGAGATTGACCGGGTCAACCGTCCAGAACGACCTCTTCCATCGGGGCGATTGTCGGTTGTCGAGGCGATTTGGTTCGGCGGGTCGACGATGTGGTTGGGCGTCACCGTCGCCCTGTTCGTGAATTGGCTTGCCGTCGGGATCGCGCTGGTGGCGTCCGTTGCCCTTGTCGGGTACGCGATTCGTTGGAAAGCCGTCCCGTTATTCGGGAATCTGATGGTCGGCGCGTTGAGCGCAGCGGCGTTTTTCGTCGGTGGGATTGCGGTAGACGGGCCGTCGCGGGCGATTGTGCCGTCCGTCTTCGTCTTTTTGTTCACCGTTGTGCGCGAGATCGTCAAGGACATGGAGGATGTGGAAGGCGACCTCTTAACGGCGCGCACGCTGCCCGTCATGTTGGGAATGAAACGGGCGTTGGGGATCGCCGCCGCGTTCACCATTGTCGGGATCGCCGCGACTCTCGCCCCGTACTTCTTTAAGTGGGATGGGTTCGGGTTCCGCTATTTTCTGATCGTATTACTTGGAGTCGATCTCCTCGTTGTGGCAGTATTGTGGCAGTTGTGGCGACAACCGGACGCCCGCACCGCCCGTCGCGGACAACGTTGGATCAAGATCGGGATGATATTCGGACTGATTGCCGTTTACGTCGGGTGAACGCGCAATCTCAGGTGACAACGGAGGTATCGGATGATCCACGTCGACTATGACGCCTGCGACTACTGCGGCGCGTGCGTCGGCACATGCCCCGAAGTCGTCATTCACCTGTTGGACGCGAAGTTGATCGTGGACAACAAGGGGTGCACCGACTGCGGCATCTGCACGTACGCCTGCCCCGTCGAGGCGTTGGCGTTGGACAAATTGGTGCCGGGCGGAGCCGCGAAGCAAGGAGGTCGACGTGAAGTCGTCGTATGATGTCGTGATTGTGGGCGCGGGTCCGGGAGGCTCCACGGCGGCGCGTTTTGCCGCAGAAGCGGGTCTGGACACGTTGCTGCTCGAAAAGCGTCAGGAGATCGGCGCGCCCGTGCGATGCGCGGAAGGCGTCTCGACGCGGGCGTTGAAACGGTTTATCGAACCCGACCCGAAGTGGGTCGCGCAGGTCATCAACGGCTGCCGACTCTACGCGCCGAACGGTCGATACGTCGGACTGCGGTCGGAAGGCGACGGCATTGTGCTCGAACGCAAGATATTCGACCGTCGGTTGGCGGAACTCGCTGCCGAAAAGGGCGCGAACGTTCGGTGCAAGGCGCGCGTCACGAACGTCTTGAAGAACGATAACGACGCGATCACGGGTGTTGAGGTGAAGTGGTTCGGCCAGACGCTCTCGATTGACGCGAAGGTCGTAATTGCGGCAGACGGGATCGAGTCGCAGGTCGCTCGTTGGGGCGGACTGAACACAATCAGCAAACTCTCCGACATGGACTCCTGCGCCCAATACCTTGTCGCGGGACTTGAACTCGAAGACTCGGACTACTGCTACTTCTACGTCGGTGAGTGCTACGCGCCGGGCGGTTATGCGTGGGTTTTCCCGAAGCGCGACAATTTGGCGAACATCGGTCTCGGCATTACCCCGCTCCACACAGCGAGGACGGGCGAAACGGCAATCGACTGCCTCAACCGCTTCATGGAATCCCATTTCCCGAACGCTTCCATCGTCGGTCAGGTCGTCGGCGGCATTCCGATTGACGGGCATACGCGCCCCATCTCTAAAGCAGGGCTGATGGTCATCGGCGACGCGGCGCATCAAGCCGATCCAATGAACGGCGGCGGCATCATCAACGCGATGATCGCGGGCGAGATCGCGGCGGGCGTCGCTGCGGAGGCGATAGAGGTCGGCGATTTC
>JAQBWJ010000658.1 GCA_027625215.1 Candidatus Poribacteria bacterium | reverse complement strand
GCGCAAAGAGAATCCCGGCGATCACTCCAACCGCGCCGCCGACCAAAATCCCTACAATCGCGGCTCCTACCGCGCCGCCGTTCCCGTTACGTGCCATCGGTCCATCCCTTCTTTCGGTTGCGTCGCCGTGAGGTGATCATCTTAGCGAGCGGCATCGCGCGCGTTACCGCCCGCACGCCGCTCCAGATGCTTGCCACTTCGATGATCGGTCTAAACACTTTGTCTCGATAGTGCGTTGCCCGTCGAATCGTCGCGCGGGAGAACCGCGCCGCGTCTTCCGCCGCGTAGGAGAGTTCGCGGACGGACTTGTTCAGTCGTTCCGACATCTCCTCGACGTTCTCGAGCGCCGGGGCGATGCTCTCGCGCTGCATCTCGATCATCGCGTCGGTCAACGCCCTTACGGAAATCAACGTCTCGCCAAGATGTTTTGTTGGCGTGTCCATCGATTCGACCGCCGTCGCCATGTTGTGCGCGAGTTGGTTGAGGCTATCGAGCAACGGACCCAACCGTTTCAGCACGACGAACAACGTGATCACGCTCACGAGGGCGCACACGATCACGATAATATCGCGGATTACCGGCAACAGTTCGAGCACCAAGAACTCCAGCGGGGGGTGGGGTTGAATCACGCGAAAGGTTCCGAATGTTATTGTAGCCGACAGACCGTCTTCTGTCGAGCGACGCGGGAGAGATCAGGGACAAGTCCCATATATCCGCACCCTAGAGTCTTCCGCCGATCCGCCCGTGCTTCACCATCGTCGCCAACACGTCCACAATCGCCCGCACCCCCAGCAACGCCGTGATATCCGAGATGTCATACGGAGGCGCGACCTCTACTACCTCCATCGCAACGACGCCTTCTTTGGCGACGCCTTGCAGGATCGCCAACGCCTCTCTCGGCAGGAACCCGCCCGGCTCGGGCCACCCGGTTCCGGGAACAAACCCGCAGTCCACCGAGTCGATATCGAACGACAGGTAGACGGCGCTCGCGCCCTTCCACGCAACCTCAAGAGCCATCTCAATCGTCTTTTCGATCCCGATCTTTTCAATATCGCCGATGGTCATGACGGTCGAGCCCATCCGCTTGCCCTGCTTGACACCGGGACGCGGCACCTGCCACCCTCCGATTCCAACCTGCACCAAGTTCGCGGGCGGACAGTTCGGCAGATTCGTCGCGTGAAACCAGGGACAGGTGTGCATGATCTCGTCCATGTCGCGTTCCTGCGTGTCGATGTGACGGTCGAGATGGATGATCCCCACTTTCCCCTCAACGACCTCAGCGACCCCCCTCGCGCACGGATAGCCGATGGAGTGATCGCCACCCATGATGACGGGCATCGTTCCCTGCGACAGGATGTGCGCGACGCCTTTGGTGATCTGGTCGTGCGCTTTGGTGATATTCGACGGGCAGAAAATGTCACCCACATCGGCGATCTTGAGCGATTCCCGAAGGTCTACGCCCAACTCGAAGTTGTAGGTGGTATAGAGGCTGGAAATCCTCCGAATGCCCTGTGGTCCAAACCGAGTACCGGAACGGTATGTCGTGCCGATATCGAACGGCGCGCCGACGACCGCCACGTCGTACTCCCCGACTTGGCGCACGTCTTCGAGATAAGGCGACTTCAAAAACGTGTTGATCCCCGACCAATGCGGCAGTTCGCCCCGTTGAAAGACGCTGATTTCGGTTTTATCAACAATGGAATCGGCGGGTTCCAGTCCGAACTCTTTGCCGCGACGCACCTCTTCGCGCCATTGCGTGTCGGGAATGGTCGATTCCGCGTCGAGGGCTTTCATCCCTTGAAACGCGCTGCGGTCTGGTAGTTCGCGGTCGTGTTCTCGTAGTTCCGGCGCATGGCGTTTGTAAAAAGACATCGAGCTCTCCAGTCACAAGCCCCTTTCCCCTGCGGGGGACTCGCAACGCGAGAGCGCGTTGCGCGGGGATGGGGTTCAAACCTATTCAGCGGATTGGGTTGTGCACCGTTACCAACTTCGTTCCGTCGGGAAACGTGCCTTCCACCTGTACATCGTGGATCATCTCCGGCACGCCCTCCATCACGTCGTCCCGCGAGAGTACCGTCGCCCCGAACGACATCAAGTCGGCGACCGATTTCCCGTCCCGAATCCCCTCCAAGACCGCCGCCGTGATGAGCGCGACCGCTTCGGGGGGATTCAGTTTCAGCCCGCGCGCCTTTCGATCACGCGCCAACTGCGCCGCGACGTAGATGAGCAGTTTCTCTTGCTCGCGCGGTGTCAGGTTCATCCGCATCCTCCCTAGACTGAAGTCAGTACTTACGGATCGGCACGACGCCCGATCCGGTCAGTTCGCGTTTCAACAAATCCCAAACGTCATGAAAGGCGCGTTGGATCGGAGTCGCGCGATGCGCCAACATCCGCGCAGCGATTCCGTTTCGATGCAGCCTCGACACCCCGCCGATGCTGTGCCCTTCGACGTTCAACAACGGTTCCACCTTCTCGGCGAGCGCGCGCCACGTCGCATCGTCGCCAACGGTTACTCCCACCCAACACCACGAGCCCCAACAGGCGTACCCTTCCAACGTCGCAAGTGCAAGCAGATTGTCGCGTTGAGGGTTCAAATCGTTCGCTTCGTACACTACCAACCCGCGTCCATCCGACACTCGCAGCCGCGACCGATACCGCGTAAACTGAAACG
>JAQBWJ010000657.1 GCA_027625215.1 Candidatus Poribacteria bacterium | reverse complement strand
GAGAGCGGTTCTCGTCCAGATCGCCGTTCGCCACGATCAGGTTCGTCAGTTGATGGATCGCGTCCCACTTGTCCGTCGCGCGCTCGGCGACGAGGATGCGCTTCGGGTTGAGCAGTTGCGTCAGTTTCCGCTCCGTCGGCGGCGGATAATCGTGCATGAAATCCCTAACCTATCGCCCCGGCGTTGTCGGCGCGTTCGTTCGGTTCTCGCCACATGCCGTCCGCTTTCAGCAGACCGACGAGCTCCTGGACGCCGTTTTCTTGGGGAATCCCTTGTTTGACGACTTCGCGTCCACGATACAGCGCAATCGTTCCTCCCTTGCCGACGTAACCGTAGTCGGCGTCCGCCATTTCGCCGGGACCGTTCACGATGCAGCCCATCACGGCGATGTCGAGTCCGACGAGGTGTCTCGTCGCGTTGCGGACTTCGTTCAACACCGTCGGCAGATCGAACTGCGTCCGCCCGCACGAGGGACAGGCGATGTACTCGACGGTTGTTTTGCGAAGCCCCAACGATTGCAAAATCTCGTAGCAGACGGGGATTTCGTTCACCGGGTCCTCAGCCAGCGAGACGCGGATCGTGTCGCCGATGCCTTCCGCCAGCAGCGTGCCGATCCCGATGGACGACTTGACGCGCGCGTACTGCCCGTCGCCCGCCTCCGTCACGCCGAGATGGAGTGGGTACCGCAGCCCTTCCTTGTCCGCCATCCGCGCGAACAGGCGGTTCGCCGCGAGCATGATCGGCACGCGAGACGCCTTCAGCGAGACGACGATGTTGCGGAAATCGTGCGCCTCGCAGATGCGGAGGTATTCGAGCGCCGAGTTCACCATGCCTTCGGGAGAGTCGCCGTACATGACGAGCAACCGCTCCGACAGCGACCCGTGATTCACCCCGACGCGCATCGCCGTGTCGTGTTCTTTGCAGGCGCTGATGACGGGCAACAACTGTTTTTCGATCTCGTCCAGTTCGGCTTGAACTTCGGCGGGGGAGTACTCAATCGTGCGTAACATCGGCTTACGGTAGACGAACAAACCGGGATTGATCCGCACCTTGTCGACGACCTTCGCCGTCTCGACCGCGATGGCGGAGCCTTGATGGTGGATGTCGGCGACGAGCGGGACGTTGATTCGTTCGCGGCGCGTCCGTTCCTTGATCTCAACGACCGCCTCCGCCGACGCCATGTTCGGCACGGTGACGCGCGCGAGCTCGCAACCGACTTCGACCAGCCGCCGAATCTCCTCGACGCAGGCGTCCACGTTGCGGGTGTCTGCCGTGATCATCGACTGCACGACGACATCCGCCGAACTGCCGATCCGCACGTCGCCGACGTGTACGGTGCGTGTCATGCGTCGCGCCGCGAAGAGTTCCATTTCCGTCTTCCATGCCCCTTCAATCAAAATATCGTCCCATTTCGGAAACCGTCAATGGATTTATTGTAGCCTCCTCGTCCATCCGCCGTCATCCATTTGACGCGAACGCGACGCTCCCGGCATTCTATCGGCAGACCATCGCCCTTCATTGATGAAAGGGGTTGACCTCATGCTGCTGAACCTCGCCGCCTCGTTGTTTTGCGCGCTTTCATGGCTGGAAACGGCGCAGACGCCTCCCGACACGTTGCCGGAGGACGCGCCAACGCTCGACCCCATCCCGACCGACAACTGGGGCGAACGCCGCGCTGCGCTGCTCGAAGAGTGGCTCGACGTGATCGGCGACTTGCCGCCTCGCCCGACGCTGACGCCGCAAGTCCTCTCGTTGGAAGTCGTTGACGGCGACGTGATCCGCGAGCGATGGCGATATGAGATCGAGCCGGGCGTGTTTGTTGAGGCGTACTTGTGCCGTCCGGCGGCGGAAGGCGTCTATCCCGCCGTCGTGGTGTTTCATTCGACGGTGAACCACTCGATCCTTCAACCTGCCGGACTCGCGGGTTCTCAGGAGTTCCATATCGGGCTGACGCTGGCGAAACAGGGGTATGTCACCCTGTCGCCGCGCAACTTCATCTGGGGCGACCACAACGAGGTTGAATCGCTTCGCCCCGTGCTTGACGAGGTGATGGCGGATTTTTGGGTACGCCACGCCGACTGGACGGGCATCGGCAAGATGACGTGGGACGGCATGGTCGCCGTCGATCTGTTGTGCGCGTTGCCGTACGTCGATGCGTCGCGGTTGGGGTGCGTCGGTCACTCGCTTGGGGCGAAAGAGGCGCTGTATCTCGCCGCGTTTGATGAGCGGATCGCGGCGACCGTCAGCAGCGAGGGCGGCATCGGGGTCGCCTATTCCAACTGGCACGACCCTTGGTACATGGGCGATCAAGTGAAGGCGGCGGACTTCGACCGCGATCACCACGAACTGCTCGCGTTGATCGCTCCGCGTCCCTTCCTGCTGTTGGGCGGGGAATCGGCGGACGGCGACCGCAGTTGGGCGCAGATCGAGGCGGCGCGTCCCGTCTACGAGGCGTTGGGCGGGGCGGAGCGGCTCGCCTACCTGAACCACCGCGCCGGACACGCGCTTCCACCCGACGCGGAAACCGCCCTCTACGAGTGGTTGGACGAGTTCTTAAAACGGTGACGGGCGGGGTTGGCCGCCGTTCGGGTCTAACATCGCGCGACCTCAACCGTCTATCGAATCACGGGTGTTCTCGACTCGTGTTGATAATCCGAGAACCCCCATCCCA
>JAQBWJ010000656.1 GCA_027625215.1 Candidatus Poribacteria bacterium | reverse complement strand
CACATGCACGTTATCCGCCGTTTTGCCCAACAACGCCAACACCGCGCCCGAATCCAAATGGCTCGAATGGTTCGCCGCGATGATGTACGCGCCCGACTTTGGCAGTCGGTCGATTCCGTCGCCGTCCAAGCCGAAAATCAAGCGATAAACTAGACGTATCCCCGACCGGAACCCCGCCGCGATGAACGCCTCGACGGGCGTTTTTTCAAGGTACTGCGTGTCGTCGTCGTCCAGATGCAGCGCGTCGAGCGTGACCGTATGCGCCTTCGGGCAACCGATCTCCGCGTCCCAGTCACCCATGTGGGGCGTGAGGTAGTCGAACACATGCTGCACCGTCTGAAACTTCAAGGCGATGTGTTCGGGGAGCGCGAGTCCCAACCGCGTTTCGAGCATCGCCAGCAGTTCGACCTTCATCAGCGAGTCGAGGTGTAAGTCCTGATCGAAGTTGTGTCCGGGTCGAATCCGCGCAGGGTCGATCCCCGTGATGCGCGCGATCTCGACGATCAGTTCGGACTCCCATGCCTTCGGCAGCCACTCGGCGATTTCCGTCGGCTCCGGCGCGTCGACGCCTGCCAACCGCTCGGCGAGCATCTCTCGCACGTCCACCCGCTTCACCCGACCGGAGTGCGTCGCGGGAAGGTCGGTCGTCCAGTAATGGACATGTTGGATGCGTTGATACGAAGGTATCCGACCGCTGATGTTCTGAATCGCCTGATGAATCTCGCGCTTCACATTCGGCTTGTCGAGCAGGTCTTCCGACACGACGAGAACCGCGTGTGTTTCTTCCCGACGGTGCGCGTCCTTCACCCCGACGACGCAAAGCGTCCGCACATGCGGCAGCCCTTTGTAGAGCAGTTCCACCTCGTCCGGGTAGACGTTCTTCCCCGCGCTCGTAACGATCACGTCTTTGCTGCGACCCGTGATGTGCAGATAGTTGTCGTCGTCCAGATAGCCGAGATCGCCCGTGCAGAGCCACCCGTCGCGGAGCACCTTCGCGGTCGCCGCCTCGTTGCGAAAGTAGCCGCGCATGACGTTGTCGCCACGCGCGACGATCTCGCCGATACCGTCCCCATCCGGCGACTCGATCCGCACATCGACACCCGGCAACGCCAACCCGACGGATCCCTGTCGCGTTCGGTACATCGGAGTCACTGTCAGCACCGGAGCCGCTTCCGTCAGCCCGTAGCCTTCGTGGATCGCCAGCCCCGCCTCGAAATACGCTTTGTACACGTCCGGATCGAGCGCCGCGCCGCCGCTCACCAGCACGCGCATGTGCTCTCCGAACAGGTCGCGCAACGCATCGGACATCGGTTTTTCCGCGCTCTCGGCGCGTCGGCGCGCAATTTCCGCGCACATCTCGTACAGACGAGGCATCGCCAGAATGACCGTCGTTTTCGTGTCGCGGATCGTTTGGAGGATCGTGCGCGGGTTGAGCGACCCGGCATACGTGACGGTGGAACCCGCCGACAACGGGATCAACAACCCGTTCGAGAACTCAAAGGCGTGGTTCAATGGCAACAGCGATAAAAACTCGTCCCAAGGCTCCGGCGGCAGGAAGACCGAAACGCCGCGCACGTTCGTCATGAAGTTCCGGTGGGAAAGCAGCACGCCCTTAGGGTCAACCGTCGTTCCGGCGGTAAAGATGATTGAGGTCGTCGCGTCCGGCTTCCCAAGATCGAAGATCGGCTGTTCCCCGCTCGCTTCGGAGTAGTCGAGTTCGGAGAATCGGCGCGTCGGGATGGGGTACGGCTCGCGCTCCCACGAGGTCGGGTCTTCCAACCGAAGCGTCGTCAGGGTGCCGTCCGACACGAACATCATCCGCGCGTCCGTGAATTCGGCGACCGACGCGACTTCATCCGCCGTCGTTTGCGGGTCCAACGGCACGACGGTCAGCCCCGCCGCCGCGCACGCAAAGTAGACCACCGCCCACGTCGGTTGACTCTCGGCGTAGACGATCACCCGCTCGCCGGGTTGCATCCCTTCCTCGACGAACCTCCGCGCCATCTGCGTTGCGCGATGAAACCGACTGTACGTCCACTCCTCCCACGATTCGCCCTGCCGCATCCGAAGCGCGACAAGTCCCTCGTGCCGCTCGGCGGAGTCCGTCAGCAGTTGGGTCAGTGTCATATCGGTGTTCATTCGGTCGATCACGTTTTGGGCGCTCTGTTTTTCTTAGGGGGTCAAACGGTGTCGTCGTCGGGGGCGCGTTCGTCAAGCAGTTCATCTTCCGCAATGCGTTGTCTCAGGCGGCTCTGATCCATTTTGAGCACGTTGCGTTTGAGTCCCGGGATGTGGACGGACTCGACGTACTTCGTCCAGTCGATTTCGCCCACGTCGAACGACCACGCCTCCCGCTCTTCTTCCGTCAACGAGGCGAACAACTGCTCCGTATGCGCCGTGTCGAACAAGTACGTGTGGCGGATGTACGGCTCGTAAATGACCGTGTAGTAGTACAATCTCTCTACTGCATTTTGCAACGTCGCAAGACGGTAACGCAACCGCCGCCGCGTCTTCGCGCTTGGCAGCAGCGTCAACAGGCGTTGTGCAACCGCTAACGGGAACATTTTGCCCCAGCGTATCCGACGATGGAACGTCTTCAACTCCGGGAACGTCCATTCGACCATCGAGATTGGTCGTCCCGACTTGTCGAGCATCGGGTCGGCGATGAAAT
>JAQBWJ010000655.1 GCA_027625215.1 Candidatus Poribacteria bacterium | reverse complement strand
CCCCTTCGCGTGGATCGTGCTGTACGGGGCTCCCGGCGTGATGATCTTGGGCGCGTTCATTTCGTTGGGAGAACGCGGCTACCGTCGCAAACAGGAAACGGAGGCGACGACATGACCCGCTTTCCCGTCGTCCTGATCGCCTTCGCGCTGATCGTAGGCGCCGCCTTCGCCCAGTCGCAACACGAGACATTCGAGTACGAGACGACAAAAGTCTTCAACCTGACGCCGGAGCAGGAGTCGCAACTCAAGAAGGCGACGCGCAAGATTCTGTGCAACTGCGGCTGTCCGCCCACCATCGTGGACGATTGCATGTGCGGCACCGCGCGGATGCTGAAAGACCAAATGAAGGCGTCGCTGCTGGACGGTTCCACGCCGGAGCAACTGGTGGCGAGTTATGTCGACCGCGCGGGCGTCCAATTCCTCGCCGCGCCCCCGAAGGAGGGGTTCGACCTGACCATCTGGATTTTCCCGTTCATCGCCTTCGTTGGACTCACCGCCGTCTTCGGACGAAAGATCGTGCGGCTTCGCGGCGAGCGCGGCGCGGCAAAACCCGCCACGCAGCCGTCCGCGTCGCTGACCGAGTACCAAAAACAGATCGAGCGGGAAGTGGCGCGGCGTTCATCGGAATGAGAGGAAGGCGTGGGGGGACGAGACGTTGTTCGAGCGGTTGAAACAGGTCGGACGCCTCTTCAAGCGGGAACTGACGATCTACCAGCGCGTGTTGAGGGATGATCGCACGCCGCGATGCGCGCGATGGTGCTTGGGGTTGGCGGTCGGGTACACGTTGATGCCGTTCGACCTGATCCCCGACTTTATTCCCGTGATCGGTCATCTGGACGACGTGGTGATCGTCCCGACGCTCGTGATCGTCGCGTTGCGGATGATCCCGACGGAGATTGTGGCGGAACACCGCGCGGCGGTGACATCGGAGGCGGTTGGATGAATCTGACGACGGTGATCAGTTTGCTCGTTATCGGCGCGCCGCTGACGGTGCTGTTCCTTTTTCCCATTGTGAAGGACACGCGGCGGCTTGTGACCGACCGCGTCGCGCTCGACGTGGCGGAACTGATGCTGGAACGCGAACGCAGTTACACCGCCCTCACCGACCTCGACTTCGACCACGAATGTGGCAAAATCTCCGACGCGGACTACGACATGTTGCGGCAATCGCTGATGGAGGAGACGGCACACGTCCTCGCCGAGATCGACGGACGCATCGCCGACCGCACGGACGGCGCGCCGCTCGCCAAACCGACGTTCAACGTCAGCGACGACGCGCTCGAACGCGAAATCGCGCGGTTCAAGGAATCGCGTGGTAAATCCTGACCTTCCCCTTTTTTATTCGACACATAGAGAGCCTCGATATGACGGCGCACCGACGAGCATTCACGTCCTTCATTTTGGCATTGGTAGTCGCGTTGATGGCGTCTGCGGTCGCGCAGGAGTGCGGCGTTCTGCGCGGGCGCGTGCTGGACGGTGAAAACGGCAACCCCGTCGCGGGAACGTCCGTCACCCTGTCTTGGCAGGAGGGCAACGCGCCCGTCTCGCGCGACACGACGACCGACAAAAGCGGCGCGTACGAGTTCGGCAACCTGCCGCTGGAACTGGGTGTCTCGTTCAACCTGTCCGCTCAGGTGAACGGCAAGGCGGTCGCTCGGTCGGATGTCGCGCTCTCGACGTGGACGCCCGAAGTTGTGACGGACATCTACCCCGTCGTGGTGACGGGGCACTCAGCCGACATCCATCTCGGACGCCTGACGGTCGTCGTGCCGCCCGCGCAAGTGTCTGACGGCGTTGAAATCATCGAGTTTTACCAAATCCACAACCCGACGGGCGCGCCGTTCACGATGAAAGACGACAAGGGGCGCACCATCGGCTTCCGGCTCGACCTGCCCGTCGGCGCGGAGAATGCGACGCTGGACGGCGAAGGCGTCACCAGCCAACGCGACGGCGACACGATGCTCGTCACCTCGACCCTTCCCGCCGAAGGGATCACGCTCTCCGTCTCCTATTTCCTGCCGCGCGCCGCGACGCTCAATCTGACGCGCAAAACGCGCGTCCTCATCGACGAGGCGATGATCCTGCTCGGCGAATCGACGTTGAAACCGACGGCGGCGGGCTTCGAGAGCACGGGTCCCGCAGCGATCCACGACGAGACGTACGCGACCTTCACCCGCAGCCAAGTTCCCGCCGACACGATCCTCGACATCAAGATGACGACCGTCGCCGCCGGAACCAGCGGCGGGTCGATGGGCGGGTCGCCGAACCAAACGGGACAGCCCGCCGCATCGACGGGCGGCGTGCCGATGACGTTGGTGTTGTTGGTGAGCGTTCTGTCCATCGTGACGGGCGGGTTCATCGGGGCGTGGGCGATGCAGAGCCGCTTGAGCGGGCAACTCGCGGCGGCTGCGTCCGATTCCGGCGCGACCGGGTTCGACCCCGCCGCCCTGAAACGGCTCAAACCGAACGAACTGGACGCGCTTAAAACGTACGAACTCGAACGCATCGCGGAACTGGACGACCGACTCGACGCGGGCAAACTGCCGAAGTCGGTCTACGCGCGGCTGCGGGACGAACACAAGTCGCGGCTCGCGCAGATCATCGAACGCCAAAGCGGATGAACACGCTGTCGGCGGAGGGACTGTCGAAAGAACTTGGGGGACGGCTCGTCC
>JAQBWJ010000654.1 GCA_027625215.1 Candidatus Poribacteria bacterium | reverse complement strand
ACGCTCACAACCCGTACTCCTTCCACCGCTCATCCACCCGCTTCTTGATCTCGTCCGACATGACGATCTCGGTGGGCCAATCCCGGTCGAACCCTTCCTCGCGCCACTTCTTCGTCGCGTCGATCCCCATCTTCGAGCCGATCCCGTGCATCGGCGAGGCGTGATCCAAAATATCAACGGGACCTTCCATGAACACGATATCCCGCTTCGGATCGACGTTCGCCCCGACGTAAAACCACACCTCGTCCGTATCCTGCACGTTCACATGCTTGTCCACGACGACGATGATTTTGGAGAACATCAGTTGTCCCGTCCCCCAAAACGAGTTCATCACCTTCTTCGCCTGCCAGGGGTACTGCTTGTCGATGGACACAAACACGAAGTTGTGGAACACCCCGAAGATCGGCAGGTTCATGTCGACCAGTTCGGGGATCTGTGTCTTCGCCAGCGGCAGGAAGATGCGCTCCGTCGCCTTCCCCAAGAAATAGTCTTCCTGCGGCGGCTTCCCGACGATGGTCGTCGCGTAGATCGGGTTCTTGCGGTGGGTGATCGCGGTGATGTGGAACGCCGGGTACTTATCCGCCAACGAATAGAACCCAGTGTGATCGCCGAACGGACCTTCCGTGACGAGCTCGTTCGGCTCCAAATAACCCTCGATGACGAGGTCGGCTTCGGCGGGCACTTCGATGTCCACGTTGTAGCCGTTCTCCTTCGTCAGTGTCTTCGATTTCACCAACGGCACGGAGTCCTTCTTAAGGAACCCGGCAAAGAGCAGTTCGTCGATCATCGGCGGCAGCGGAGCGGTCGCAGCGTACGGCATGATCGGGTCGCCCCCCACCGCCACCGCGACGGGCATCCGCTTTCCTTCGGCGCAAAACTCGCGGTAGTGGCGCGCGCCGTCGTGGTGCATGTGCCAGTGCATCGCCGCTTCGTTCTTGCCGAACACTTGAACGCGGTACATGCCGACGTTCCGCGCCCCGTTCTTCAAACTCTTGGTGAACACCTGTCCCAACGTGACGTAGGGACCCCCATCGTCGGGCCAACAGGTGATGATCGGGAACTTGTACAAATCGATGTCGTCGCCCGTCAGCACGACTTCCTGACACGCCCCGCTCCGCACCCGTTTCGGGGGGAATTTGGCGATCTTGGCGAGCATCCCCGCGATCCGCATCTTCTCGATCAACCCCTGAGGCGGCGACAGGTGGATCATCTCGCTGATCTCGTCCGCGATCTCCGCAAACGACTCCACCCCAAGCGCGAGCGTCATACGACGTTCCGAGCCGTAGGCGTTGATGAGCAGCGGCACGTCCGACCCCTCGACGTTCTCGAACAGCAGCGCGGGGCCTCCCGCCTTCGTCGTCCGGTCGGTGATCTCTGAGATTTCGAGGTAGGGTGAAACGCGCGCGGTGATCCGCTTCAGTTCGCCGAGCCGTTCCAGTTCGGCGACGAATTCCTGCAAGTTGCGAAGTGCCATGTCGGTTTGGTGCGCCCTCATCTTAAGGCGAGATCGAGGTTAGTCCATCGTTTAACACGACTGACTATACTCGAAGCGGCGTCCGTCCGGCAATCGAGATTCCCGAAGTGGGCGTGAGTCAGGCACGGAACCTCGAATCGGTATTCACCTACCGCGCCTACATCCAGCCAACCAATACAAGGTTCTTTTGGAGGGGGTGCGGGGGAAACCTTTTCTTTCCCAAGAAAAGGTTCCCCCTGCGTCCGATCCGAATCATCAATGCACGTTGTCCGGCGGTTGAGACAACGACCGAAACACCTGCACAATCGGCTGCCATGCCTTGACTCGCAACGCGACCGTCAACGCGGTGCCGCCTTCCCGATTCTCGCCCATCATCGCCAGACTGTACTCCGGCTTCAACTCGCCGGACACCTGACTCAACCGCTGCGCCTCCGGCAGAATCAGGCTCAACACGCTCCCATACGTTTTCAGAAACTGCGACGGCGACAAAAACGCGACCCACTGCCCCGTGTTCGGAAGCTCCGCGCGCAACGCCGACACGCTCTTGTCCGACCCCATCGTCGCCCCGCCGGAGTTCGCCGTCGCCAGCCACGTCAGCGGCGAGTCGTTCACGCTGACGCTCACCCACAACCGATCTCCGACCACCGCGTACCAAAGCCCCATTTCGCGCGGAAACAGCAACGAGGTCGCGTCGGGCAACCCCTCCATCACGTTAACGGCGGACATCGGAAACTTCCACCCGTTGACCGTCCCCCACGCCGTCTTGCGCGGAGCCACAGTCGCCACCGCGTTGAGCGCGGTCGTCGGCGAGAGCGTCTTCATCACGGCGGGCAGCAGCGCGGACGCAATCTTCTTGCCGTCCCGACCCCTCAGCGGCACGACCGCCACCAAATCGGGGATCGCCGCCGTCTCAAACCGCGCGGCAAGGGCGAACTCACCTTTGTAGTCGCCGGGAACTTTCTCCAACGCTTTGGACACCGCCTCCTGAACGCGCCCGGTGAACCGCTCCACACCATCCGCCGCCGCCGCGCGAAACGCTTTTCCTTCGATGACGCCGGACGTGCTCAGCACGGCGTCTTGCGGTAGGTCTCGATACAGGTTCAACGCGCGGTTGGCGGTTGTTGTCGTCGCCAAATCGGGGTTGTCGTCGCGCAGCCGCACCTCCTGCCGCCAGACGATCTCGCCCTCGTCCAACCGAAT
>JAQBWJ010000653.1 GCA_027625215.1 Candidatus Poribacteria bacterium | reverse complement strand
CGGCGCGCGGAGCGTCAGCATCTCGTTTTTGAGGGAGTACGTCCCCGTCTCGTAGGAGTTGGTCTGAGTCGGGATGAGCCGTTTCGCGGGTTGAAGGTTCCCCTCGATCAGCCCGACGCCCGCCATCACGACGAGCGACACGACCACGACGATACTGTACTGCCAGTTCTCCGACCGCCGCCCGATCTTCCGCGCGTGCAACGACATGAGGCTGCCGATGCTCAACACGAACGCGAAGACGCCCATCGCGTTGTTCCACGCGACGACGCGCCGAAACAGTTCCTGAGAACCGTCGTGCGGCACGAAGTACTGAATCAGCATCGTGACGCCGACAAAAAAACAGATGGCGAGAGGCAGTTGTATCCGCATGTTGACTTATTGACCCGCCGTAAACCACTGAGCGATCAAATCGAAGCCTGCCGCCTGAAGGAGGATTCCGACGACCAGCGCCGCCATCAGAAACGCCTTGCCCGCGTCTTGAGCGCGGATCGTGCTGAGCAGCAGGTCGTCCCCCGAAAGGTACGCGCTCGCCGCGAACAGTTCTTCGCCGATAAGCGTGTAGTCGCACGCCGCGAGGAAGAACGGCAGTTGACTCTCTTTGTCCGTCCCCGCGATTTGGATCGCGCCGACGCTGTTGCCCGTTTCCGCCAGAATGAGCGACTCCGCGAAGAACACCCCCTGCAAAAACACGGCGGCGGGACGTTCCCGCACCATCTCACCATCGACGGCGGCGGCGTACGCGAACTGGCTCTGCGTGAGAAAATGCACGTCTTCGGCATGATAGGCGTCGGGACGACCGATGTCCGCGTACGCCTGTTCCGACACGCTCTGCATCACCTGCGTCACAATCGGGTCGCGGCACGGCGCGAGGATGCGCGTCCCGAACTCACCCGCTTTCTTGGTGACGTTGCTGAAAATGTTGATCGCCGCGATGGTCGCCACCTCATCGACCCCGCCGATCCCGCTGCAATAGAGGATCGGGCGTCCCATCTCGGTCGCGCGACCAATCGCTTCATCGACCGCCTCCAGCCCCGCGATCCGCCTGATGGTCGGCTTTTTACCCCGCCTCGCTTGACGAATCAGGTACAACAGTACCGCGCCGAACGCCCACGTCATCAGCAAGACGGATACTTTGGACGTATCGAAAAAGTTCGGATGAGCGGTGGCGGGTTTGCTTTCCAACGAATCGGAAGTCGCGCCGCCCTCATAGAGCGCGCGGACGACGTAGACGTAACTCGTTCCCTCTTCCCGCAGGTTCGACACGCCGCGTTTTGGGGGCGCGGCGGAATCGTCCGAATAGGTGCGCGCGTCCGGCGGGAGCGGTTTCGGGGTGATCGACGCGATGTCGCCCTCGTTCGCGGGTCGCCGCAGTATTTGGAACCCGGTGAGGGCTGGATCGCTCGTCGACGGCGTGTGGCTCCACGTCAAGACAAGACCGCTTCCGCCGTCATCGTTGGGCGCGTCCTTCGCCGTCACGCCTGAAGGCAAGGTCGCCGCCGCCGCGAAACCGGCGCACGCGATCATCACACCGCACCATACAAACGTCCACCGCGACATCAACGCAACGATTCCTCACTCGGGTTTATCGAAAAAGGGGTTGTAACCACGCATCAAATCTACTCGTTGACCGCGAATCACCATACACACCCCTACCCGAAAATGCAACCTGCCCCGCGTTAAGAGCAGGACTGTTCAGTTCTCACATCGATCGTCTGATTTTTTGGGATGTAAGGTCAAACCTGCCACCTGTCATTGAGGGTGTTTATTGGAGAGATTCCTCACAGTAGTTCGGAATGACTAAGGGGCGGTTTGGCTTGAAGGGGACACTCTACATCGAACCATTTCCGAGAACTGAACAGCCCTTCGTCAAGAGAGAGGAGGCGGCAAATAACCTAAAGGTTTTCGGCGCAAGACAAATCGGAAGACTACTCGGCGGGAACAATCGCGCCGTCCCGCATGTGGATCACGCGGTCGGCGTCTTTTTGGAGAGAGGTGTGATGCGTCACCATCACGATGGTCGTGTCGTGGTGCGTGCGTAGTTCGCGCACGAGGTCGAGCAGGTTTTGAGACTGCTTGCTGTCGAGGTTGGCGGTCGGTTCGTCCGCGAAGATGATGGAAGGTCGGTTCGCCAACGCCCGCGCGAACGACACGCGCTGCTTCTCCCCGCCCGACAACTGCGCCGGACGATGCTCCAACCGATGCGACAGCCCGACCTGTCCCAGCAGTTCGGCGGCGCGTTTCTCGGCGACTTCGCCCCGTACCCCCGCTACGTCCAACGCGAGCATCACGTTCTCCCGCGCCGTCAGGTAGGGGATCAGGTTGAACATCTGGAAGACAAACCCGATCTTCTCGCGCCGCAGACGCGGCAGTTGCTTCGGTTGGAAGAAATCGACCTCGCTGCCGTCAAGAATGACTTTGCCCTCGCTCGGCGTCAGCAGACAACCCAACATGCTGACGAGCGTCGTCTTGCCGCAGCCGCTGTCGCCCATCACCATGACGAGCTCGCCCTTGTCGAAGGACACGTCCACATGATCGACGGCGGTGACGCGCGCGTCGCCTTCCCCGAAATATCTGGCGAGTCCGACGCCTTCCAACACCGCCATCACAGTTCTCCTCTGAACGCGACCATCGGATCGACCCGCACCGCCCGCATCGCCGCGATCACCCCACCGCCG
>JAQBWJ010000652.1 GCA_027625215.1 Candidatus Poribacteria bacterium | reverse complement strand
GATGGCGTGGACGCCCGTCTTGTAGAGGACTCAACGCGGCGCGGCGCGCCTATCGAGGACGCTCAATGGGATGGGGTTGCGCCATCCGTAACCGATGACATGCGCGTCAGTTGTCGGCGGTTCGGTGACGTAGTCGCCGGATGAGTCCGCGTAGATCGGGACGAACATATCGGCGTTCGTCGCGCGTTCGGGGATGTCGCTCAGGATCGAGCCCAGCGGTTCGCCGCGTTCGTCATAGAGCGCGACATCGCCGATACCCTGCCTCAACACGCAGAAAGGCGACGACTCGACCTCATCCCACGCGACATCGGGTCGGACGCGCAAACGGTTGTCGCGCGTTCGGTAAACAGGGACGGGCAGGGCGAGGCGTCGGTCGTCCACGTTCAACCGATACATGATCTGGTTGTAGTCGTAGCGAGGCGTTTTCAAGGGGTTGCCGGAAAAGGCGTTTGTGTACGTTCCCTCGAAATAGATCGTCTTACCGCCGTCTTGGTCGAACTCAACATGCTGCGTCGGGTTGTAAAACGAGTACTGGTCGTGATGAACGATGCGTTTCGCGTACGCCCAAGGACCCGTTGGGGTGTCCGCTTCGGCGTACCGTGTGTCGCTGATCGCAGCGAACCCGATCAGTACCCACCGTTGGCGGTACTCGTTCCAGTAGATTGATCCCGGTTGAACGCCGACACGCTCGCCCGTGTCGATATCGCGGAACTGAATCCACGACTCATCGACCTTGATGCGTCCGCTGTCGATCAACTCGCGGAGGCGATTTAGGGTGATCGGCGCGGTGGCGGTTTTCCATCCCCACACGAGGCTGCCGTCCGATGCGCGATCTAACGAGGGGTGATCGGCGTCGTAGTCGCTACCTTGTGTCAGACAGGTGAATGACTCATAGGCGGTCAAATCGCCGATCATGTGGAAGTCGGCGAGGACGCGCTCGAATCGCCAGTAAGGGGTGAAATAGAGGTACTCGTCGCCGTTCACATCGACGCGGATGGGGTGGGTGGAGCGGTGTCCGTCGGTGGATGGGAGATCGAACTTGACCCACCGCTCGAACGTCTCGGTCGCGTCGTTGAAGAGGGCGAGTCCGCGTTCGCGGGATTCGCCGAGACTTTTCATCCACGCATACTTGGCGATGAGCCGTTCTCTACCTGAGTCGTCGGGGAGCGTCAACATCCAGTCTAGCCAAATGAGGTTGCCGCCCTCGATGGGGAGCATCTTCTTGCTGAAGCCGTTTTCATCCACGAAATAGGTCAGATCGACGCCGACGCTTGGGTCGAGTCCACCGTTGGCGGGGAGTTCGGAGGTCGCGCCGGACGCCGAAAAGTTGCCGAGCGGATAGGCGGGACGGTTCGTGTCGCCCCAAAACCAATAGAGTTTGTCGTTGTAGATCGCGGTGATCACCGTGTCCTGTCCCGTCACCAACCCGTTGATGACAGGGTTTTTCACCGGAGCGAGTCCCCCGACCAGTATGGTGTCGCGGTAAACTCCCTCGCCCGTGACGCGATACAACCGTTCCGCGACGTTCAACCGCGTGATTTCAATTTCGGCGTGCCCCTCGGGCTTCGGAGTCAACCGAACACCGCGATAACCGAACATGTCCTTGGGAACTTCATAGCCATGACTTTTGACGTGGAAGAAGACTTCCGTCTCCATCAGTCCCGGCTCGTAAAAGGCGATAATCCCTTGGCTGTCCGTGATGTAGGTGATGTCATTCGTGGTCGTCAATTCAACTAACGGCACACCTCGCTTTGTTTCCGCATCGATCACTTCGATGGTGAAATAGGGCGAATCGGCAACGGCGGTGGCGATCAAGGCGAACATCAGCGACATCGACCACCTCATCGTCGGCTGAACCCGCGTTTGATCGAGTCGGGCGTTTGACCCGTGTACGCCCAATCGAGCAGTTCGACGACGTGCATCACGTCCATCTTCAGCCCCGATTGCAACACGCCTGTCCGCAACTGCATCAGACAGCCGGGGTTCGCCGTCGCCAAAATGTCCGCCTCCGTTTCGCGGACGCTCGGCATCTTGCGGTCGAGGACGCCCCGCGCGATCTCCGGCTGCACGACGTTGTAGACGCCCGCGCTGCCGCAACACCAGTCCGCGTCGCGCATTTCGACAAACTCGATGCCGGGAATGCTGTTGAGTAGTTGGCGCGGTTGGGCGCGGACCTTCTGCCCGTGAATGAGGTGGCATGGGTCGTCGTACGTGACGCGCTTGTTGATCGGGTGGGTCGGCGGCTCGAAGCCGATTTCGACCAGCCATTCCGTCACGTCGCGCATCTTGCCGCTGAACGTTTCGGCGCGTTCGTGCCATTGGGGGTCGTGGGCGAACAGTTCGCCGTACTCCTTCAACGCCGCGCCGCAGCCAGCCGAATTGATGACGATGGCGTCGAGGTTTTCGCCAAGAAAGGCGTCGATGTTCGCTTTCGCCAAGCCCTCCGCCGTGTCTCGGACGCCGTTGTGCAGGTGCAACGCGCCACAGCATCCCTGCGACTTCGGAGTGACGACCTCGCAGCCGTTTCGCGTCAGGACGCGCACCGTCGCCGCGTTGATGTCGCCGAACATGGGGCTCATCAGGCAGCCTGAGATGAACCCGACGCGATAACGTCGCGCTCCGACGGAGGGGGTCAGTTCCTTGATACTCTTGCGGTGCTTCGCGGCGGGGATCGGCGGGAGCA
>JAQBWJ010000651.1 GCA_027625215.1 Candidatus Poribacteria bacterium | reverse complement strand
AAAACGCTTGTCACCGAAAACGAACGGACTTATCACGCAATCGGTCTATTGTTTAAATGCGAATCGTGTCGCCTTGCCCTCCTAGCGCTGTGATCATTTATCCGAACGTACGAATAACGAGAGGTCCCCGGTCAACGCCCCCAAAGTGCGTTGTGCCCGGGGGACCAGTCTCGACATCGGTCAATGACGGGGCGACCGAAATAAATATGCCCGGTTGGTGTTCTAATCTAGGGAATGTCATTCGATGGGTAGTTTGCATCGTGTTTGGTATGGGACGGTTCTTGTTGCGGTGATGATGAGCGCGACGGCGTTGCGCGCTGCAACGGTCAGAGTTTCATTCGAAGGACAGGTGGAAGAACGGAATGCCGCCAACCAGGTGACAGGCACGGTTGACCTCTCCGGCGTCGCGTCGTATGAGACGGATGAGTTGACCTTCGTGGCGGACTCCAGCGGTGGCGCATGGTTCGCGGCGAACGGGATTGAACTCAACGTCAACGCGAACGGCACGACGTTCTCGAAGTTCTCGACAGCCGTTCGCAAAATCGACGTGTCTCCGATAAACGGAATCATTCGGGTCAACATGACCGACCTGGACGGTTTCACCTTTGTGCTCGTTGCGAACGCGCCCGCAGACGAAATCACCCCTTTTCTCTCAACACCGCCCACCGCCGCCTTCTGGCAGAGTTTTTCGCCGGTTCGAACGGCGATTGGCGCGCGTGGTTCCTACTCCTGGAATGGGTTCGTATCGGTCCTTCAAGAGGAACCGGAACCTGAGTGCGAAGCTCCAACCGTCTCGTTGGAAGCGACGCTCCAGCAACTCCCGCCGACCTACTTCGGTCTCGTCCCCGTGACGTTCTATGGCACGATCAGCGGCGAGTGCGGCGCGTAGGCAATCTGGGAGTTGGTGGACGAATACGGTGAGTTTTCCGACATCCAACCGCTAGAAGTCGGCGACTTCGCCGTGACGTTGTCGCTTGACCCGCGACGCAATAAAGGCGACGACTATCGCTCCTATCGCTTCATCGTCACCGTCGCGAACGATGTGGATGTCGTTGAGCAGGAAGTGCAGGTCTACGGACCCGACCGCTTCACCGAGCAGTACGCCTGGATCGAACAGATCGCGGCGCACAAGGCGGAGGTTCGGGCGCGACGACTGGCGTACCTCGCGGAGCGCGACGCGCTTCGGACGCAGAAACGCGCGTTCGTCGACGGCAAGGAGCTCGAAATCCGCAACACGCGCGACAGTTACGACGCGCAGATCGACGCGCTGAAGACCGCCGCGAAGATCGCGGACGTCAACTACGACGAACAGGTCGCCGACCAGCGCGACGCGACGGACGCCCAGATCGAGTCGTTGAAGGCGCAACGTGACACCGTCAACGCGCAGATCAAGCAGACCAGCAAGAAGTCAAACCCCGACCTCTACAATGCGCTCGTCGCGCAGCGAGACGCCCTCAGCGGCGCGATCAACGAAACGCGCGATGCGGAGAACGACGCGGTCAAGACTCTCCGCGACGCGCAGAAAGCGGTTGCGGCGGACTACAAGGGGCAGATCAACGCGCAAACCGACGCGAAGCAGAATGCGCTCGCCGCGATCCGCGACGCGAAGAACGGCGGCGTGGCGGACTTCAACGCGCAACTCAAGGCGTTGCACGTGGCGTTCGTCGCTGAGCGAAACGCGGCCAAGGCGGCGTGGCAGGCGATTGTGAAGGAACGGCGCGCCCGGCTGAAGGGCGTTGATCCGTCGTTCGACGCGGCGGTGGAAAGCGCTCTCAAAGCGGTGGACGCGGAATATGACGCTTCCGTCGATGACGGCACGAGCGAATAACCGTCCGTACTCACGGAGCCAAACATGAAATCGCCCGGCATCTTTCGTGATGTCGGGCGATTTCATGCTCTCAAAACTCCGGGTCGAAGCCCAACACCTTCCGAATCTTCGCGGCGGACGCGGCGCTCTGCCACTCGTCCGGGAAGCCTTCTCGGATTTCGATGCCGCCGAGTTGCGCCGCTTGGAGGTACTCGCGCGTCTTCTCGACGGACTCGCGCGAGCCGTCCGCGTTGTAGCGGTATTTCGAGGCGACGGCGAAGGCGTGAAATCCGGTCAGGTCGCTTTCCAACGCGAGCCGCACCGCCTGAGCCGCGTCGTGCGGGTGCACCGTCGCAAACAGGACGGTCGGGCAGTGCAGAATGCCGAGTCCGTGCGTCACCGCGTCACGCACGTTCCAGAACCGCATCGCAATCGCCTGATCGAAGAAGCCGTGCAGTTGGAACATGCGCGCCGTCTGCTCGTTGACCACTTTCGAGAGCGAGTACGGCTCGTCCGTTTCGATGAGAGAGTCCTCGTCGAACGGGAGGTACGCGGGTTTCGGCTTGAACTTCCAGTTGCAGACCGCCCCCAACACGCACGCGCTGCTCGCAAAGACGATGCGCCGAACGCCTTTTCGCGCCATCGCCTCCATCAATTGGTACGTGCCGCGAATGTTGATATCCACGATGAGGGGCCATTCCTCGCGCGGGCGAGACGTTGGGATCGCCGCGAGGTGGCAGACGGAATCGACCCCATCGACGGCTCGCTCCATCGTGTCGAGGTCGCGCAAGTCGCCCGTGACCCATTCGACCTCGCTCACGTCCTTCTCGGCGACATCGAACGCCCGCACCTGATGACCGCGTTCTACCAATTGCCGGACAAC
>JAQBWJ010000650.1 GCA_027625215.1 Candidatus Poribacteria bacterium | reverse complement strand
AAGGGCGAGGGGAACCGGATTCATCGCTTGAGATCAACCGCGTTGCCCGTCCGCATCGACTCGAACGCGGCGTCAATGACGCGCATCTGGGCGACGCTGTTCTCCGGCGGGATGCGGTGCGGCTGACCCGTCGAGAGGCAGTCGCACAGGTGGCGGAGTTGGTCGGCGAACTGGTTGCGCGGCTCGAAGGCGAACGTCTCCGCGCTGTCGATGCCTCGCCACTCCAGCGAGACGGGGTGTCCCTCGTTGTTCCACGCCGCGTCCATGCGGAGCATCCCCCGCGTCCCGGCGATCTCGGCGTACTGCCCGTGCCACGAGTTGAAACTGGTCGTGATCTGCGCGACGCCGCCGTTGGGGAAGACGAGCGTCACGTACGCCGCGTCGTCCACTTCCATCCCCGGCTGTTGCGACGCGAACACGCGCATCGGCTCCGCCCCGAACATGAATCGCGCATGGTGGAGGTTGTAACAGGCGAGGTCGTAGATCGCCCCGCCGCCCCTCGCCTTGTTGAACCTCCAGTTGTCCTGCGGGCGGCGCGATTCGGGACCCTGCCCGTTCGTCCCGGTGAAGGTGCTGCGGATCGACATCACCTCGCCGATGGCTCCGTCGTCCACCAACTGCCGCGCCTTGAGGTGCATCGGGTGGTGGCGGAACTTGAACGCCTCCGCGAGCAGCACATCGTTCTCCCGCGCGGCGGCGACGAGGCGTTGCGCTTCGGCGGCGTTCAGGGTGAACGGCTTTTCGCAGAGGATCGCCCGCACTTTGCCCGACTCGGCGAGCTCGATGCCGTTCTCCGCGTGAAACCGCCCCCATGTGGCGATGATCGCCGCGTCCAATGTTTCGGCGGCGAGCATGTCGGCAAGGGAGTTGTAGCGGTTAGGGACTTGAAAACGGTCGGCGTAGGCGTTGAGGGCGTCGGGGGACACGTCGCAGACGGCGGCGAGTTCCACGTCGGGGAGTTCGGCGCAGGCTCCGGCGTGCGCGTGGGCGATGCCGCCCGCGCCGACGATGCCGATTCGGACGGTGTGGTTTGATGTTGTCATGGCGCGGAGTTTAACACGAAATGAGTCGGACGCATACGTCAGCGAGGTGTCGGTCGAAACGCATCTCGCCGGATTGACAAGAAAGATGGCTTTAACGCATTCTTATCGTATGAGTACAGCCACACATCAAACCTATACCTTCAGAGTCTTCGTTGAGCCTGTCGAGGATCAATGGCACGCCTACTGTCCCGCGCTCAAGAAGCACGGCGCGGTGACGTGCGGCGACACGCGGGAACAAGCCCTCCGGCATATTCAAGAGGTCGTTGAGATGATTGTCGAGGAGCTCATCGAAGAGGGTGTCCCGATTCCCGATGCGCCGCCGGATGAGGTGACGATTTCCCCCGAATCGCGCGTCGTCGTCACCGTCTGATCATGCCGATTGATTACAGCCTGATCCGCAATCTCACCGCCCGCGAGTTGATTCGCGCCCTGCTTCGGGACGCCTTCGAACTGCAACGACAACGCGGCAGCCATCGCCGTTACGCTCACCCCAACGGGCGAAAAGTTACCGTGCCATATCATCGACCGTCCGGCACGTTCAACGTGAAAACGCTCGTCTCGATGATCGAAGAACAAGCCGGATGGACGGAGGATGACTTGATCCGTCTTCGGATTATGAAACGGCCGTAGACATCGATGCCCTTCCTACCGTGTCTGATACAGCGAATACCCCACGTCTCTCACCGCCCGAATCGTCTCCTCGTAGGGCGTGTCGGCGATATCGACAAAACCGATCTGGTAGTTCTCGCCATCGCCGCGACCCGTCGTCGCCTGATCGCTGTACTGGAACCAATGCGTGCCGACGATCTGCGGATTTTCCAACGCGCCGACGACGTAGTTGCGGTAGGCGTCCGCGCGGGCGTCTTGACTCTCCGTGGGGACAAGCCCGGTGTGGAACATTCCCCGATCCAACGCGCCGAAGTGGAACTCGCCGACGATGATCGGCAGGTCGAGGTCGCTCGGCAGGCGCACGTCTCGGATGTCGCGTCGATAGAAGTTGTAGGCGATCACGTCGCAGTACTTCGCCGCCGACTCGACCGCGACGTTGTTCACCCACGCGAACCGACAGCCGAGATAGAGTTGGTTCGGCGCGACCTCCTTCACCGCGTCGCGGATGACGCGGAAGTAGGTTTCGGCGGTTTTGCGGTAGAACGTCGTGAGATCGTCGCGCGCCTTCTCCTTGTCCGGGGACGTGCGGCTTTCGGCGAGCGCGTCCCATGAGGCGTGATCCGTGCCCCACGCGGCGTTCAGAGCGGCGATATTGCTGTATTTCGCCTTCAAGTCCGCGAGAAACACCTGTTTCGCGGGCTGATCCACCGGCGACACCAACGCGGCGACCGCCAACGACGTGTCATCGCCCCAACCGAGCTCGTTGTCCACAAAGTAACCGATGCACCACGGGTCGCCCGCCGAGCGTCCGACTTGCCGCTCCATCGACTGACGGATCGCCTCGCCGAACGACGGGTCGAACACGTCGCGGAACTGCCCCCAGTACCCCTCGCTGCCTTCGAGGATGCGGCCGCCGAAGTGGATCGTGCCGACGTAGGGCGTCTTCCGTTCGTTGTAGAACTGTGAATCCGACCAGTTCGCAATCGTGTTGATGCCCCAACTGCGGAGGCGACGGTGCGTCACATCCACAAACTCGTCGCG
>JAQBWJ010000649.1 GCA_027625215.1 Candidatus Poribacteria bacterium | reverse complement strand
AACTATGGGTCGCCGCAGGGTACATCAGTATCGGGATCAACGGTTCGCACGGTCCCAACACGAACACGGTGAACAGAATCCAAGGCGTGAGAACGCGATTGGTCGACGCGTGCGCGTGGACGTGTTCCTGGTGATGGTTGTGACCGTGATCGTGATGCGAGCCGTCTTCGTGGACGTGAAGGTGGCGATGCGTCTTGTTCTTCATCGCGCGCGTGACGCCCCACGCTCCGTATGCCAGCCCGAACGCGATCAACGCCCACGCCGCCCATCCGCCGCGAGCGCCTTCCACCGCTTCCAACTGACCGACCGCCACGCCCAAGCCAACGCCGATCAACCCGATCACAATCGAGCTGCCGACGTGACCAACCCCACACAACAGCGTCACGATGTAGGTCTTCGTCCGACTCCAATGCCCCGCGCGCGACATGACGATAAACGGCAGGTAGTGGTCGGGTCCGATCATGGTATGGACAAGCGCGATGGTCGCCGCCGTGAGACATAGAACGAAAATGCTGTTTTCCATGACCGCCGCGCGCTCCTTAAAGATGTCGGTATGGCGTCTTCGAGAATGTGTTGCCGCCTGTTTGACGTACGCTCGCGGCGTATGATACACCATGCGCGTACCGCACACCTCATTAAAAACAAACGAGGGTGAATCGGATAAAGGAGGCATTCGCATGAAACGAACCGAGATCGGTGTTGTAATGGCGGCGGTTGCGGCAGTCCTGGTCTGGGCGATGGCGGCGCAGGCGGCGGAACCGGGCGGGAATATCTTGAAAAATGCGGACTTCGAGGATGGTGTCGTCAATCCCTGGTCGATGTGGGTCGAGGATCAAGCGGCGGGCGTGATCGCCAAGATGAGCCTTGACAAGAAGGAATCCGTGAAGGGCAACGAAAGTCTTGCCATCATCACCGACAACGACGGCGGCAACAACAAACGCATCGAACTGCACCAGAACCCGCTTTGGCTCGAAAAGGGCGAGACCTACACCTATGCGTTCTGGGCGAAATGTGAAAGCACTCGTCCGGCGAGGATGGTCGTAAACCATCGTGCCGACCCGTGGACGAGTTACGGGACCCAGGCGATCATTCTTCAGACCGATTGGTCGGAGCATTTCGTCACGTTCGACATGCCTGCGAACGACGTGTTGGCGGGCATCTACGTCGAACTGCACGACAACACGGATACGACCGTCTGGTTCGACGCATTTCGTCTCTACGTCGGCGATTACGAGCCGGACGATGAACTCGGCGGCGGCGGTCGCGCAGTTGATCCGTCGGGCAAGGCAAGCGCGACGTGGGGCGCGATTAAAACAGGTCGTTGAGTAACGAGGGCGGTGACTCGAAATCGTTTGGAATCGTGACGGGTGGGTTGGGACTTGAAGGGGTTGTCGATCACGTCATCCCTTAAGAACTGAACAGCTCACCCGATTGAAAGGTAGGAATGGGAGCCATTTTAGCGTTGGACGTTGGCGAACGGCGCATCGGCATCGCGGCGAGCGACGCGCTCGGCATCTTGGCGAGCCCGGTCGAAACGCTGGAACGCCGCAAAGACGCGGACGCCGTTCGCGCGATTCAAGCGCATGTCGAGGCGCGGCGAGTGGAGAAGATTGTCGTGGGGCTGCCCAAGACGTTGAGGAACGAGGTCGGCGCGCAGGCGGAGAAGGTACTCGCATTCGTTGAGAAGTTGAAGGGGGGCGTCTCCGTTGAGATCGAACTATGGGACGAGCGGTTGACGACCTCCGAAGCTCACCGCTATCTCCGCGCGCGCGAAGAGCCGGGTCGCCGCCGCAAAACGACGAAGAAACAGCAGAAGTACGTGAAACAAAACGTCGATCAGGTCGCCGCCGTTCTCCTGCTTGAAACGTACTTGGAGAGCCGACGCCGTTGACCGACGTTTTCGAATCAAACCGAACGCGGGATTATTGACCTTTCGCAATCGGCGCGCCGACAATGTTGCCCCACTCCGTCCACGAGCCGTCGTAGTTCCGCACCTTCTCGTGTCCGAGCAGGTACTTCAACACAAACCACGTATGCGACGAACGCTCGCCGATACGGCAGTAGGCAATCGTTTCTTTCGATTCGGACAGCCCATCGTAAATCTGTTCCAGCTGCTCGCGTGTCTTGAACGTGCCGTCTTCGGCGACCGCGGTCGCCCAAGGGACGTTCTTCGCGCCGGGAATGTGCCCCGCGCGTTGCGCCGTTTCCGACATGCCCGGAGGCGCGATCACGTCGCCGACAAACTCCGGCACGGAGCGCACGTCCACCAGGTTGATCGCGTTCGCGGCAAGCCCTTGAGTGATCTGCGGACTGAACGCGCGTACGTTGTCGTCGCCGAAACTCGCCCGATAGTCGGCTTTCGGATGCTTCGGCGCGTCTTTAGTCAGCGGACGCCCCTCCGCGACCCACTTCGCGCGTCCGCCGTTCATCAAACGGATTTTGGATTCGGGGTGCCCGCGATAGATCGCCTGCCACAGCGCGTACGTCGCAAACCAGTTGTTGTTATCGCCGTAGAACACAATCGTCGTATCGTTTGAAATGCCCGACCCGCTCAAAAGCGCTTCAAAATCTTCCTTCGTCAAGATATCGCGCCGAGTCTGGTCGCACAGTTGCGACTGCCAGTTCCAACCAGCCGCGCCCTCGATATGTCCCGCGTCATAGGAGCTCGTATCGACATCCACCTCCACGAGCCGAA
>JAQBWJ010000648.1 GCA_027625215.1 Candidatus Poribacteria bacterium | reverse complement strand
CTCCCCGTCACATGAAACCGCAAGGGGCTGGTCTTCCCTTTGGAAATCCCTATGCGGCGCGACACGGTGATCGATTCAGGAATAACCCCCGCGTCACGGATTGTCAACACGCCGCCCCAAAATGGGAGGCTGTAACAATCGTTGTCGATCCCCATCGCTTGAGTCAATTTGCCGGGTCCCGACGTCAACTGTTCCACGCGATGCGAACGGCTGCCCGACCCCTTCCGTCGCGTCGTCATCAAGTCGATCCCGCGCGTCGGCTCCAACGCCCGAATCAGCACGCCCGTCCCGACGCCCGCCTTCCCCGCAACCACGTTGCACATCCAATGGACGCCGTAGTTGAAATGGATGTAGGCGCGACCTGGTTCGCCGAACATCGCCCGCGTGCGATGCGTTTCGCCGCGATAGCCGTGACAGGCTGGATCGTCGGGAAGGTACGCCTCCGTCTCAACGATCAACCCCGCCGTTTCGCCCTCATCCGTGACATGACTCAACTCCTTGCCGAGCAGGTCGCGCGCCACTACAACCGCCGACCTCGCATAAAACATCGGCGACAGAACCCTTGTCTCGTTGAATATGGACTGCAAGGGCATCGACCTGTTGTGGTGAATCGGTGACAAGACTCTTCGGCACTTTCGTCAGTCGGGGACGATACGGCGGACGAGCCCATTCGATTCCATGTTACCTTGCGTAAAAATCGTCGGTCAAGCACGGCATCGAAGGATGCGGTCACCGGAAGGTGTTGGTGGGTTGTTTGAGCGATCCCCATGTCGTTTGATACGAGGTGGATGCGTCAACGGAAAGGAGAGGATCGAACCAATCGAACGAATGGAACGACGCGTCTGCGCCGATGCGTGGCTCTGCGATCCGACGAATTTCATTTCCATCGATGTCGATCATTATCGTGTAAGGAATCGCCCATGGAGCCAGTGCTGCGAGACGGTTTCCAGAAAGCCAGACGACATTTTGCAATGAATCAATATTTTCGTAGACCAGGGTTTCGTGTCCTGATGCAACGTCGAGGACGCGGAGTCCTCCTTCCCCGACGTAACCGATACGCGCCCCGTCAGGCGACCAAACAGGGGTGCGGTAGAAAGGACTATTGCCAATCTTGCGACGTTGTCCACCTTCGACAGCGATCAGATACATTTCGGTTTGGCGCCTTCCGCCTCCGATGTCTTCCTCGGTTGTATACACAAGACTGCCGCCCGTAGGCGACCAGTCCACCCACGTTTCGTTGTCGCGATCGTCCGTGATGAGGCGGGACTCGTTCGTTGCAAGATCAATTACGACAATGTCCTGCTGTCCGTGTGGGTCGACCGCGATAGTAACGACGACGGCAACCCGCATCCCGTCGTTCGACCACGTTGGGTACCGATAGAACCCATCCATATCTCCGATCTGTCGTAGGTTCGATCCGTCTGCGTCGACGACTGCCAAGCCCAATGGCTCCGTCGCCAAAACGATGTAATTGCCCGTCGGCGACCAGCGAGGGCGCGAGCTGTCGTGAAATGATACGTGAATCGACGTAACCGGATCGCCGTTGTCGTCAGTGACGTAGAGCATTTTCGGCTCTCCCGGCAGGCTCATCGCCCATACGATTCGTTCGCCCGATTCGCGCGCAAACGCTCGATTCACTGAAACGATCGGTGTTACCGCCACGACAAAATAGACCAGATATGTCATCAACCGTCGCAACGAATCGCCTCCAACTGACCACAACCGACACAATTACTGTATCAAGTCTGAACAATTTATCTTAGGTGCGACGCGGGCAACGGGGCGTACCTCTGCACACATCACTCCATAGTCGATGGAATTGCAATCATTGTGCCAAATTAAAGAGGGGTCTCACCTAGATTGGCAAAACCCCTCTGAAATGTCCAGTCAATGCCGAAGGATCAGTTCGGCGACGCCATCAACTCCTGGAACGCGCCCAATTGCGGTAGAATCACGTCGGGCTGTTTCACGTTGTCCTGAATCACCTCAATCGTCTTCAGCCCGTTCCCCGTGATCGACACGACAATCGACTCGTCGCGCCCGATGTGTCCGCTCTCGATCAGTTTGATCGTTGCCGCGAGCGTCACGCCGCCCGCCGTCTCCGTGAAGATACCTTCCGTCTTGGCGAGCAGGTGGATCGCGTCGATGATCTCCTGGTCGGTCGCGTGTTCGCCGTAGCCGCCCGACTTCCGCACCGTCTCGACGGCGTAGATGCCGTCCGCCGGGTTGCCGATGGCGAGCGACTTCGCCAGCGTGTTCGGACGCACCGGCTTCACCCAGTCCTCGCCGTCTTTGATCGTGTTGACGATGGGTCCGCAGCCCAACGCTTGCGCGGCGTGAATCTTCGTCTTCGGCTCGTCAATCAGCCCCAACTGATGAAACTCCTTGATCGCCTTGCCGATTTTCGTGATGAGCGACCCGCCCGCGCACGGCACGATGATGTTGTCGGGAGTCTTCCACCCAAGTTGCTCCATGATCTCGAACCCGTACGTCTTGGAGCCTTCCGAGTAGAATGGGCGGATGTTGATGTTGACGAACGCCCAGTCGTACACGCCGCCAATCTCGCTGCACAGGCGGTTCACTTCGTCATACGTGCCTTTGATCGAGACGACTTTCGGGTGGAAGATCGACGTACCGACGACCTTCCCCAGTTCCAGATCGGCGGGGGTGAAGATGTAGGAGTCCATACCCGCCC
>JAQBWJ010000647.1 GCA_027625215.1 Candidatus Poribacteria bacterium | reverse complement strand
ATCGGCGCTCTCAACGCGCAACGACGACCCGGCTACAGGGTCCCACCAGAGCCGCCCGTTCGTGCCGTATACGCCGATGTGCGTATCGTACGCGCCGCGAGCGTACCCGCTTGGGCTGAGGGCGAGCAAATACCCCGCCGTCATCGAGGAGAGCGTCCCTTTGGAGAAACGCAGACTCAACATCGCCACATCTTCCACATCGATTTTCTCACCGCCGAGCGTGTCCGTATGGGCGACGACACTCGCGTACTCGTCGTCCAGCAGATAGGCGAGCAGGTCGAGGTAGTGGCAGCCGAGATAACGGCGACGCTTCGCGAGACGCTGACCTCAATCAAGCCGGCGGATGCCGTGCCGCAGGATCGCGTCTTCAGCTACCACGGCAAGCCGCTCCGTTCCAACGTGACGACGACCTTCAAGAAAATCGTCGGGAAGGCAGGGTTGGAAAACATCACGCTCCGCACGCTACGCCATACCTTCGCGTCCCACCTGGCGATGCGCGGTGTGCCCCTCATGCACATTCAGCAGCTGATGGGACATCAGGATTATAAGACGACGCTGATCTATGCCCACCTCTCGACGGAAAGCCACAAAGGGCAAGTCCACCACCTGCCGTTCGCCGACAATATCGACGACATCCGCAGCTGAATATGCGTTTCCCATTCGATCTGTTTTGAAAGCGTTCGATCCGTTCAGGCACGGTCGCGTCACAAAATCGTCACAAGAACCGCATTATCGGAAGTTTCGGCAAGAAACGAAAAACGCGTGGATGCGCGTCTTCACAGGCTTAAAAAGGTGGTGCGCCCAAAGGGATTCGAACCTCCAACCCTCAGATCCGAAGTCCCGATTCCAAGTTTTGAAGCGGTTTGAACGAGATCGGTTTGAGCCAATCTATTCAGCGGACATCGGCGTTCTACTTGCATTCGACTTCGAGCTGTTTTGAATCGTTTTCATGAAATTCGAGCCGCATGTAGTCCCAGAATAGTCCCATATTTGTCACAAATAGTAGCGAAGGTGCCCACATCATCGAAGCTTCACGCGCGCATCTGTTCCCAAATTAGAGAAGCCGTCTTCGGATAATTCAGATAGTTCGGTTTGTTTCGTCGCCACGCAGGTTTGAGACGGATCGGATTTCGGCATATTTCAGTCTGTTTCGGGATGGTTCTGAACGCTTCATGGCACCAAAATGGCAGCAACTTTGGAATGCCGAAGGTGATCTAGCGTACATCCGGTGTTTCACGGTCATTTCCCGCTCAGCGCATTTCGTGGTCGGTCGACACGTCTGAACCGTATCGATCGTCGTTCGCGTTACGCAAGACGAAATAGGTTGACGACTTGGATTCGTCCGTTCAGATCGACCGGACCAAGGCTCTCACCCTGCCTTTCTTGTCGATCCCACGACTTCCATACAGATTCCGATACCAACAACCGGGAACCGAATCGCTTGTTGAGGGTCTCGATCCGCGCTGTGATGTTCACGACATCGCCGATGACGGTGTACTCCTTCCGGTCCGCCGACCCAACGTTCCCAACGATTGCGTCGCCCGCGTGAAGACCGATCCCGATGCGCGTGGGTGGGATGTCGCCGCGCTCGGTCATCCGATCAACTTCTTCAAGGATTTCTCGGGAAGCACTTATGGCGTCGGAGGCTTCCTCTCCCGTCGAAATCGGCGCGCCGAATACCGCCATGAAGCCATCGCCGAGAAACTTGTTGATGATGCCGTTGTGATTACCGACGATCTCAATCATCGGTGAAAACAGGTGGTTCAGGTAGTCGACCACCTCGTCGGCGGGGGTCTTTTCAGAGAATGTTGTGAAGTTCCGAATATCCAAAAACATCACGCAGACGTGGCGGCACTCGCTCTGAGCGTCTGCGGACTCGTTCAGGAGTTGCTCGACAACCGGAGGGGAGACGAACTGACCGAAGACCTCGGTGACGTGATGCCGAGCCTCGACGGATTCCAGCGCCCGTTCGACCGCGCGGCGAACCCGATGCGCGATAAACGCCGCCGCCAACCCGCTCAGAAAGAACAAGGCGCCTTTCTCAATATGATGAACGGGATCAAGCAGGATCGCCTGCTTGTCTGTGAATCGGTCGAGATGGACGTAGTATGTCGCCAGTGCGGTATATTGGACGGCGACCACCGTTCCCGTAAACGCGCACAGCATCGCATCCAATCGCAGTACTGCGACGATGATGACGACAAAGTAGAGGAACGGCAGCGGCGTCAACACCGCACACGCCGGCCCGAACAATGGCGCGGAGAGCACAAGCATAAACGTGATGAGCGTTGTTTCCGCGACGGAACTCGCATACCGCAGCAGTCGAAATGTCCGTCGCCGGGCGCGAAGCAGACGGCTGACGGCGATCGACATGGCGGCTCCATAGATCGCGGTCGCTGCGAACAACAGCACCGCGTGAAAGCGTGTGAGCCCGCCCTGGAACTTAACGATGGAATCGGGTGTCAGCACCGGCGGCAGGATGAGGAACGCGAGGAACGCCATCCCGAACACGAGCGTCAGAATCAGGATGCGTTGTCGCTCGGCGCGGAGAATCTCATCGTTCAGGAGGTCGGGCAGGGGTTTCCTTCGCGCGCGACCATCGGGGTTCGACTCAACATGCGTTTTCGACGCAGTCGGAAAATCGATACGGAACGGCAACATCGTCGACAGACCGTATCGGGAAAGGAGATCGCGCA
>JAQBWJ010000646.1 GCA_027625215.1 Candidatus Poribacteria bacterium | reverse complement strand
CGCAGCCCATCGCCACGAGGGGTCCGGTGCCCATCATCGCGGCGTCCGCGCCGAGCGCGACCAGTTTCAGCACGTCCGTCGAGCTCGTCACGCCGCCGCCGCCGATGAGCGACACGCGGTTGCGGAGCGGTTCGCCGTCCATATACTGTTCGCGGAGCATTCGGTCAGCCGCCGCAATTGCAATCTCGATGGGGATGCCGACGTTGTCGCGGACGACTTCGGGCGTCGCGCCCGTCCCCGCGAGGTGTCCGTCGATCACGACGCCGTCCGCGCCCATGCGGGCGATCCCACAGGCGATGTACGGCGCGTAGTTCGTCGCGGCGACCTTCACGAACACAGGTTGACCCGTCGCCACCTTCAACGCCCAGATGCGCTGCCCCAAGTCTTCAATCGAATAGATATCGTGGTGCGGCGCGGGGGAGATCGCGTCGCGCCCTTCCGGGAAACGCCGCGTCTTCGGGATGTCGCCAACGACCTTCATGCCCGGCAGGTGTCCGCCGATGCCCGGCTTCGCGCCCTGACCAATCTTGATGACGATCAGTTTGCCCGCGTTCAGCGTTTCGAGGTTCACGCCGAACCGCGCGGACGCCCACTGCACGTTGAACCGCGTATAGCCGCGGATGTCCGGGTGAAGCCCGCCCTCGCCCGTCCCGGCGAGGATGCCCGTCGCTTCAGCGGACTTGACGAGCGCCTTGACCGCCTCCGCGTGGATCGCGCCGAACGACATGTCGCCCCACACAAGGGGGATAGACAGATCGATCTTCTTCGACCCGGCGCCGAGCGTCACGTTCGTCTGCGGCGTGTCTTTCGATTTGCGGGGCGATTTCAGCGGGGCGAACGTCAAACGGTCACGCAACGAGCGGGAACCGGCGGCATACTCGTGAGCATCGTCGAGGCTTTTGATCGCCGCTTTACCCGTCTCCGAGATCGTCCGCAGGTACTCAATCCGGTCGTTCGACCAGAACTCCTTGCGGATGATGCCTTTAGGCGCGCGCAAACGCAGGTATGCGTTGATCGTGCGGACGGCAGCGGGTTTGTCTCGGATGGGTCGCTCTTTGCGTGTGTTCAAGGTTGGCACACCTCATGTTACCCATGTGTGGAGTGATGAAAATGCCGCTCAAAAATGCGGCGTTGTGCGGACGGTCGGACGGCGCGTTGCTCGTGATGAAATGCACAGGAAAGTGTAGGCGGCAATGATGCCGTTCGTCAAGTTGGCGTGCGGATTGGGGGTAGGGAATGTGATATGGGAATTGAAGGCTACGGCAGTTTCGCACGGTAAACGCCGTCCCGCGCCGTGCCGACATACAAAAACCCGTTCAACGCGAGCAACACGCGCGCCCGCAGATGTTCCAACCCGTCGTTCGCCGGGTTCCACGTCGCGCCGCCGTCCGTCGAGACGAACACGCCGTTCTCCGCCGTCGCCGCGTAGAGCGTCTGTCCGACGGCGATCAGGCTGCGGACATCCACGTCGGTCAGCCCCGCGTTGCGGCTCTGCCAGGTGTCGCCGACCAACTCGTACACACCGCTGCCGAACGTCCCGACGAACGCGCGTCCGTCGATCTCGGCAAACCCGAACGCATACCCCTTCGCAATTCCGGTGGAAACATCGACCCACGACGCGCCGTTGTCGTCCGACACGTAGACGCCGCGCCCGTCCGTCCCCGCGAAAATACGGCCGCCGATCTTCTTCAACGCGACGATGAACGGGAACGCGATGCCCGTGTTGGACGCCGTCCACGTCGCGCCGCCGTCTTTGGAGAGGTAAATGCCGCGTCCCGCCGTCCCCAACAGTTCGAGCCCGTCGGCGGAGATCGCCGCGCGCGCCGTCGTGCCGTTGAACTCGACGGAGGTCTGCGGCGTCCATGTCGCGCCGTTGTCGGTGGAAACGTGGAACGCGCTGCGATACGTCCCCGCGTACAATTTGTCGCCGCCCATCGCGCCGAGATTGCGAAGGTTCAGGTTTGCCAGCCCGTCGTTCACGGCTCGCCATGTCACGCCGCCGTCGTCGGAGGCGTAGATGCCGCCCGATGTCCCGACGACCAACCGCGACCCGCTCGCCGTCATATCGAACACGCTCGTGTCGCGGATGCCGTCGCTTGAGTCGACCCACGACGCCCCGCCGTTATCCGACCGATAGACGCCCGATCCGAACGTGCCCGCCAACACGCGGTCGCCCAAATCAAGCAGCGTCATCGCGTAACGGTTCGCCATGCCCTGACTGGACTCTTTCCACGTCGCGCCGCCGTCCGTCGAGCGAAAAACACCTTCGCCCGCCACTCCGGCGAGCATGTTGCCCGGCGACGCCGCAAGCGACAACACGTTCGGCGCTGGCAGGGTCAGGTCTGAAGATCGAAGTCCGTTGTTCGCCGCCGTCCATTTCGGTTCGGCGGTGGAGATGAACGCGCCTCCCGTCGCCGTCGCCGCGATGAACGCGCTCCCCGAATGGGCGATATCCCGCACCATATGAAACGAACCGCGACCGTCTTCCAGCCCCTCGCGGTACTGCGACCACGTGCCGCGCCCTTCGTCGAACCGAAAAACGCCCTGATGCGACGCCGCGTACAAACTGTCGTTGTGAATGAGGTAATCGCGCAGGTTCACGTTGCGAAGTCCGCCGAGAAGCGGCTCCCACACGGGTTGCAGCCCTTCGGCGAGGTTCTGCTCGTGCAGCCGTGACGTGCCGCCCGTCGAGGCGGCG
>JAQBWJ010000645.1 GCA_027625215.1 Candidatus Poribacteria bacterium | reverse complement strand
GAGACGCGATGCGAAAAGCGAGAAAAGGACGCAAACGACCACAAAGAGGACAATCCGTCAACGGTTGGCCCGATCTCGCGACGCTGTGGGCGTTGGAGGATGGCGGTCGCCGTCGGGATCGCATCCTGGCACAACACAGTCTTCTGATGACCGTCATCGAGCGGAAAGCCCTCGATCGGTTCCGTCAGGCGATAGATGATTCTGGGACGGACTGGGAGTTCCATCTCGACGTCGGCATCGGATACGACCTCGACCACCTTCAAGCGGAGATCGAGAGGGTGTTCGAACGGCATGAAGACGCCGCTGGGATCGAACCGCTCTACGATCGGACGCTTGAAGCGCTGGGCGACGCGCGGAGAGCCGTGCGGCAGGACAACAAGGATGCTGACGCCACCAAGGTGTCTTTGCAGGCGCTCCTGAACACGACAGAGCGCCTCTACGATCAAGTCGAGGACTTGTTCGACAAGGCGTCCCGCCACCTCTTCATCGAGGACGGACTGAGGAAGACGGTTGGATGGTTGGCGACACACGATGATCCGAAAGACTCCCTCACGACGCAGAAATCACGACTGCTCCAAGCGAAGCAGCGGTTCGAACGTTCATCGATGCAATAGGATCATTGCCTTTGGCTGTACACGACACAGAAGGACCCCCGCCAGCACGGGGTCTGTTGTTTCACGCAGAGGGGAACTTCTCCCTGCTGTTTTTCGTCGTCCGATCCGCTCATGATGGTCTCATGCACCTGAGCGACGACGCACTGGCGGAGTTCCGTGTCCTCTGGGAAGAGGATCATCTCGGCGAGGAAATCTTCGACGAAGAACTGAGCGACATCGCGTTGCGCGTCCTGCGCGCCATCGACGCCGTCTACCGGCCGATCCCTGTCGAGAAGGCGGGGGCGTTCGAGGCAACGCACGAGCCCGGTGGTTCTTGACGATCCGTGCCGGTACGCCATAATGGGCGCAAACCCGACCACCATGCCCAATCAATCGACCATTCGCTATCTCGCCTACGTCCGCAAATCGACCGAAGGTGACGAGAAACAGGCGCTTTCCATCGACTCCCAGAAAGACAAACTCCGGGAGTGTTTCCCCAACATCGACCTGATCGAGGTCGTCGAGGAACGGAAGAGCGCCTTCACGCCGGACAACCGCCCCGCCTTCGCGGAGGTGTTGGAGCGTATCCGCAAGGGCGAAGCGCAGGGACTCGTCGCGTGGCATCCCGACCGGCTCTCACGGAACGAACTGGACGCGGCGACGTTGACCTACATGGTTCGTACGGGGATTCTCCGCGACCTCAAGTTCGGATCATACGCCTTCGACAACTCGCCCGAAGGGATCATGATGCTCCAGATGGCGTTGTCCCACTCGCAGTATTTCTCGGCGAAGCTGAGCAAGGACGTCCGACGCGGGATGGAGCAGAAGGCGAAGATGGGCTGGCTTCCCAACGCCGTCCCGCCCGGCTACCGAAACACGCCCCACCGCAGCAAGGGCTTCAAAATCGTCGAGAAGGACCCGGAGCGGTTCGACCTCGTGCGGCGGATGTGGGACCTGATGCTGACCGGCAAGTACACGCCGGCGGCGATCGCCAAGACCGCGAGCCGGGAGTGGAACTATCGGAGCCTGACGACACGGAAGGGCGGCGGCAAGTCGATGTCCCGCAGCGGCATCTACCGGCTGTTCATCAACCCGTTCTACTACGGCGAGTTTGAATACCCGGTCGGCAGCGGGAACTGGCATCAGGGGAAACACGAGCCGATGATCTCGCGGGAGGAGTTCGAAAGGGTGCAGACGCTGCTCGGTCGCGACGTCCCGAAACCTGCCCTCGACCGAAAGACGTTTGCGTTCACGGGGTTGATCCGGTGCGGCGAATGCGGGTGCCAAATCACCGCCGACGAGAAGCGGCAGATCATCTGCGGCAAGTGCAAGCACAAGTTCTCGTACATCACGAAGAAGGCGTGTCCCAGGTGCCGTACGCCGATCGCCGCGATGCCGAACCCCGTCTTGCTCCGCTACGTCTACTATCGCTGCACGAAGCGCCGGGAGGACGTCGCCTGTTCGCAGGGAGGCATCGAGGTGACGAAACTGCAGGAACAGATCGACGACCGTCTCTCCCGCGTCCAGATCAGCCAGAAGTACCTCGACTGGGCGATCAAGCACCTTCGGCAGGTTCACCGGACGGAGAGCCGTGATCGTCACGCGACGCTGAAATCGCAGCAGAAGGCGTACCGGGAGGTCTGTCGTCGTCTGGACGGGCTGATGGAAATGCGGATGCGCGAGGAGATCACCGAAGACGAGTTCCGCGAAAAGAAGACCCGGCTGACCGACGAGAAGGCGCGTTATGCAGAACTCCTGAACGACACGGACCACCGACAGAAACGATGGCTCGACCTGACGGAGCGGACGTTCCGGTTTGCGCGCTATGCCCGGTTCTGGTTCGCGGAAGGCGACGATGCACACAAACGGGAGATTCTGACGACGCTGGGTTCGAACCTGGTCCTGATGGACAAAAAACTCAGCATTGATGCGGCGAAACCGTTCTCGATCCTTGAACGGCGTCCCGATCCCGCGACGACGGAAATGAGGACGTTCGAACCTGTGCAAAATGGCTCTGTGAAGCGGAATTCGGAGGCGTCAGACGCTCCAAATCCCGGATGGCTCTCCGAGTGGGACACCATTCGAACCTTAGTACATAACGCACTCTTC
>JAQBWJ010000644.1 GCA_027625215.1 Candidatus Poribacteria bacterium | reverse complement strand
CTCGAGCGCGCGTTCCACCTGAGCGCGCATCTCGGCGGCGGCTTCTTCCACCTTCGCGTTGTCGGCGACTTCGTTGCTGCCGCGCGGGAAGAACCCTTCGCCATCGACCAAACTCGGCGCGACGGTGAGCGGACGCCAGCGGTAGCGCACCCACTCGCTCGTCACGGTGATGTGAACGCCGACATCCCACGACGGGTTGTCGCGGCACTCCGCCGCGAACGACTCGAACCAGGCGCAGGGCACCATCACCGCTGTCGAGGAGATCGCCCCGCTGCGGAACGCCTCCGCCGTCGCCCAATTTGCGCCGTGGCACATGCCGGAGTCGTCCGCGTGGACGATCAGCAGCCGCGCGTTCGCCTCAAAACCGATCCGTTCCGCCAAGTTCATTCGTCTCGCTCCTTATCACTTCGCCATCAGGTGTGCGATCTCGCGCCAGCCGATCAGTCGGATGCCTTCGGACTCGATCAACGCGCGGGTCTTCTCGTCGGAGAAGATGCGGTAGTCGTTCCAGCGCGCCTCCCACGATCCGGTGATCGCCTTCATTTCGTCGCCGCCATCGCCCAAATGGACGATGATCTGCGTGACGCCCGGCTTCAACCCGCGAATGACGTTGAAATAGTCCTCCGCGCGCGGATCGAGTTCGCGGCGTTCGACGCCCGTCACGAGTTCGTCCAGAATCGGGACTCGACCGCTTTCGACCAACTCGATGAACTTGCCCGTTACGGGCATCCCCTGTTGACGCCCCCGTTCCGCCGCGTTCGAGTTGGGACTTGGGATCATCACGGGGATGCCGTATTCGACGCCGAGACGGTAGTAGACCTCGAAAAAATCCTCGCGGGCGAACAGCGTCCCCATGTGCGAATCGAAGTGGGTCGGTTGGATGCCGAACGCCAACGCGCGGTCGATCTGCGCGCGCAGTTCCGTCTCGACTTCAGCCGCCGTCGCGTTCAGGACGACGCTCAACACGTCGCGGTGGAGATAGCCGTCCTTGTCGAGCAGTCCCGACACGTCGGACGGGTCGGCGACCGATCTCCAACGGTAGTGCTTCCACTCGCTCGTCAGGGTGAGGTGCAGCCCCAAATCCCACTGCGGGTTCTCGCGGCACGCGGCGGCGATCTCCGAAAACCAGGGGCAGGGGACCATGATGCTGCCCGACTGAATCGCGCCGGAGGCAATCGCCCCCATCGCCGCGACGTTGCCGCCGTGACACATGCCGATATCGTCCCCATGAACGATGAGAAGTCGCGCGTCGGGCGCATAGCCGAGCCGTTCCGCCAATGTCGCCGCGCGCGCCGTTCGGATCGAGGCGGTCGCCATGACGCTCACAACCAGAAAAAGGAAAAAAACACGCATCGGACAAAACTCCTCCTCCCGCTCATCATACGGGAGTTTGGGCGACTTCGGCAATCGTTCGCGCGTGGTCTTGCGCGTCGGAAACCGTTGCACACAACCCCGTTTATGAGTCATCCTTTAGACGACTAGACGATGGAAAGTATCCGAAAAAAGTCTTCGTTCAGGGCGCGATCAAGCCATCTAACTCGTTCACCTCCAAACCTTCCTGCCGGGTGTCGGAAACCCGCAACGGTTCCGATCCGACAGCGTTCTAATGACACAAGGAAAGACCCAACGGCGATTCTCGGCGTTCTGCCCGCGCACCAGGTTCAAGAACGAGGGGGGTCATCGCCTGCGAGCAGTTATCGAGGGAGTGGAGTATGCACAAGTTTGTTTTTGTGACGGGCGGGGTCGTGTCCTCCATCGGAAAAGGGGTCACGACGGCGTCGCTCGGCAGATTGTTGACCGACCGAGGGCATCGCGTTCACGCATTGAAAATCGACCCTTATATCAACGTCGATGCGGGGCTGATGAACCCGTTTCAACACGGCGAGGTGTTCGTCACGAACGACGGAGCCGAAACCGATCTCGACTTGGGAAACTACGAGCGGTTCTTGGGAACGGAAACGTCCTCGCTCTCCAACGTGACGAGCGGCGGCGTCTATCGCGCCGTCATCGACAAAGAGCGCGAAGGGGCGTATCTCGGTGAGACCGTCCAACTGATCCCGCACATCACCAATGAAATCAAAGAGCGCATCTATCGGTTGGCGGATGAGAGTCGGGCGGATGTGTTGATTGTGGAAGTCGGCGGGACCATCGGCGACTTCGAGACGCCGCCGTTTGTCGAGGCGATCCGTCAGATTCGGATGGAAGTCGGGCGCGAAAACAGTTTATTCATTCACGTCACGTTGATTACGCAGGTGTCCCCTTGGGGCGAGATTAAAACGAAGCCGACGCAGCACAGCGTTCGGGCGTTGTTGTCGTTAGGCGTTCAGCCGGATATTTTGATCTGTCGGTCGAAGACGCCGCTTGACGAGGGGATTCGGGGGAAGATATCGCAGTCGTGCGGCGTGCCGAACAACGCGGTCATCTCGGCGAGCGACACGTCGTGCGTCGAGGAAATCCCGATCACCTTCGAGCGGCAGGGGTTGGGTCCGCTCGTCGTCCAACTGTTGGGGTTGAAGGGCACGGAAGCGATTTCGACGGCTTGGTCGGGCATGGTGGAAAAACTCAAAAACCCCACGGAGCACACGAAGATCGCCATCGTCGGCAAATACACGTCTCACGGAGACGCTTACGTCTCGGTGAAAGAGGCGTTGAAGCACGGCGGGATTGCGAACGACGCGCACGTTGAGATCAAGTGGGTCGAATCCGACC
>JAQBWJ010000643.1 GCA_027625215.1 Candidatus Poribacteria bacterium | reverse complement strand
CCCCCGCCGCGTCCGCCATCTTCAGCCCTTCCAGTTGAACGGGCATCGGGTTCGACCGATGCGCCCGGTTGAACCCCCAAAACAGCGCGAACATCGATAGGTTCTGCTGCCCGATCATCCGCGTCCCCAACACTTTCGGGAGCATCTTGTCGGGGCCCATGTTGTACAACTCGTGGACGGGCGGACCCAGTTCCGCCCGCAACCGCGTCAGCGAGATCGTCAGCAGGAAGTAGAACGCGAAAAACACGCCGATCACCCACAGCGACATCCCCGCCTTCAAACAGAACGCAACGATCACCGCCCCGCCGCCGCCAATCATCCCGACTCCAGCGCGGTACTGTCGTCTCTCCGTCCGTTCCTCCGCCGTCCCGACCGGACGCGCCAGCCGCCGCGCCACGTTCCGCAGATGATGCCGACCCTTGTAAAGCGCGATCACCGCGATCCCCAAGTACGCGCCCGACGCCTGCTGCTTGATGTAGGGAAACTCCGGCAGCCCGCGCAGTCCGAGCGCGTCGCCCATCACGTACTGCATCTTCCACACCCAATAGAACACCCAGCACGACATCGACAGGTCGAGAGGCATCAGAAACGCGAGTCCAATCGCAAACGGGTAGAAACAGAGCGGCGTCCAGCCGATGGCGTCCCAAGGCGCGTCCCGAAACAGCGAGCCGATCTCGATGCTCCGCACGGGCAACAGAGGGATCATCGGGAAGAAGGCGTGCAATCCGTTGATGAGGTCGATCCCGCCGCTCACCCCGATCCCGACCCACAGCAGCGGCGACGCGAAGAACGCGCGACTGCCTCCTTCCTCCGCGAGCGCATACGGCAGTTGGGTGATCGGGTACGAGAGTCGTTCGTGGTGAATCCACTGTCGCCGAATCAACACGTTCAGCCCCAGCATCACGAACGTCAACGCGATCAACAACACCGACCACCACAACGCGGGGGTCGCCCACGCCTTGATTTTCGCCAGCGTGTAGAGCGTCGATTCGCCCTCGTACAGTCCGATCAGGACGGCGGGGTCTTTCACGATCAACCAGTCCGGCAGGAATCGGAAGAACAGCGTGTCCCACTCGTTTTCCGGCGACGCGAAACGGTAGGCGTGCGCGATGACGGGCATCAGTATCTGGAGAATGTCCGAACCGGAGAAGGCCACGGCGATGGAAAGCGTTGTGTAGAGGGTAATCAGTTCCGCTTGGGTGAAGGCGACGCGCGGCAGCCACCGCTTCAACGCGAGGTTCCCCGCCGCCAACGCCAGCAGCGTCAGCAGCACCGGGTAGACAAGCGAGACGGTCGTCGGCGTGGGCGTCTGCACGGAGAAATAGATGTGCGGCACGCTCAGCAGCAAGCCGAGTAGAATCGCGCGCCACGTCACCGGGTTGGAGGAAGGTGTTTTCATCGGGGGTTGATCGCCGTTATGACGGGGTAAATAACCGACGATCATCAGATCATGGAACAACGGACGAACACAACCTGTAAACAAACCTCAGTTTGCGCCGTCATCCGCCGATCTGAGACATATTCCGTTGCGGCTTCAGGAAATCGACATGGTTGATGAGGTGCCCGCGCTCTTTGTGATGAACGGCGTCGGCGATCATCCACGCGATTTGGTCGTCGTCCGCGCCGTCGCGCATCGGCGACATGATGTCCGTCTCGGTGACGGAGAACAGGCAGGTGCGAATCTTCCCGTCCGCCGTGAGCCGAATCCGGTCGCACGACTCGCAGAACGGCTCGGTCACGGAGGCGATCACGCCGATCTCCCCCTTGCCGTCTTTGAAGCGGAACCGCTCGGCGGGCGAGCTCCCGCGCTGATCGACCGGCTCCAACGGATACACGGCGTCGATCCGCGAGACGATCTCCTCGCGCGTCAGCAGTTGATCGCGTTGCCAGATGCCGTCCCCATCGAGCGGCATGAACTCGATGAACCGCACGATGATCGGTTTCGCGCGCGCGAGCTCCGCGAATGCGATCAGTTCATTCACCACATCCGGCATGGCGACGGCGTTCACTTTCAGCGGGGTGAACCCGGCGTCCAGCGCGGCGTCGATCCCGGCGAGCACCTCATCGAGCATGTCGCGTCGCGTCAGTTTGGCGAAGGTGGCGGGGTCGAGCGAGTCGAGGCTGACGTTCAGTCTTTGCAGACCCGCGTCGCGCAGCGGTTTGGCGAGTTCGGGCAGACGCACGCCGTTCGTCGTCAGGGCGAGGTCGTCGATGCCGTCCATGTCCGCGATGGCGCGAACCAGTTTGGGCAGTTCGCGCCGCACGGTCGGCTCGCCGCCCGTCAGACGCACTTTGTCGACGCCCATCCGCGCGACGATCCCGACGATCCGCGTGATCTCCTCGAAAGTCAACACCTCCGAGCGGTCGAGAAACGCCATCTCCTCCGGCATGCAGTAGACGCACCGAAAGTTGCATCGGTCCGTCACGGAGATGCGGATGTTCTTGACGACGCGCCCGTACGTATCGACAAGGCGGGTCGGCGGCGGCTCCGACGGTTTATCGGTGCGCCATGTATTGTGTATCGGTATCCATTCTTGGCTCATGCGATAACAGTTTATCCCGGTCGTAAATGTAGTCTTCGCGCCGTCCGAAGACCGGCACGGTGACGTTGGTGTCCATGCGGATCGCGTCTTCGGGACACGCCTCGACGCACATGCCGCAGAAGATGCAGCGCAGCATGTTGATCTCGAACACGGCGGGCATCTTCTCGC
>JAQBWJ010000642.1 GCA_027625215.1 Candidatus Poribacteria bacterium | reverse complement strand
GCAAAACCCTCCGCGACGTTCAACACCGAAACGGGTTGCAGCGCGATGCGCGAACCGTCCCGCGCCAACGACGTGTGCCACGACGGATCATGCGGACACGCCGCTCGCGCCATTCGTCCCAATGGAAAACCCGTCGTGAAGAGCGGCAGAGGCAGGAACGTCGGAAACGACAAGAGGCTGTCGGACAGGTTCGACGCGAACTCCTCCTGCCCGACTCCCGGCTTACCGAAAAGGACGGACGGACGGAAGATGACGTATTCCAACCCCGTTTGCTTGAGATACTGTTCCGCCTCGTACTTCGTCCACTGATAGCCTGAGACCGCTTCGGAACGCGGCTTGACGCCGTTCGCGCTCATCAGGACGACTCGTTTCACGCCCGCCGCCGTCGCTTCGTCGATCACGTTGCGCGCTCCGTCGATGTGGATGCGCTCAAAGGTAACGCCCTGTTCGGGGATTTCTTCGAGCAGCCCGACGAGGTGCATTACCGCGTCGCAGCCGTTCACCGCGCCGGAGAGCGTGTCGCGTTGGGTGATGTCGCCTTCCGCGATCTCAACGGCAGTACCGGGGAGGTTCGGATCGTCGGCGCGTCCGGGTCGGACGAACGCCCTCACCCCATGACCGCGTTCCAGCAACGCGCGAACGATGTGGCTGCCGACGTACCCCGCTGCCCCGGTCACAAACACTTTCATCCATTCGGCTTTCGTAGGAGGCGGTTGATGGCGACGCGCCACTCGCGGCGTTTCGCGTCGCGGTCGGCGGCGTTGAGGGACGGCTCGAAGCGGCGTTCGATGCGGTGAATGTCACGGAGCGCGTCGGCGTTCCACATGCCGAGTTGGAGTCCGGCGAGGTACGCCGCGCCCAAGACGGTTGTTTCCACCTGAGCCGGGCGTTCGACGGGAACGCCGAGCATGTCCGCTTGGAACTGCATCAAGAAGTCGTTGGGGGTCGCGCCACCGTCCACGAGCAGTCGGGGAAGTGTTGTTCCGGCGTCATGCTGCATCGCTTCGATCACGTCGGCGGATTGGTGGGCGATGGACTCCAGCGCGGCTCGGACCAGGTGGGCGCGAGTCGTGCCGCGCGTCAGTCCGAAGACGGCTCCGCGCGCGTCGGCATCCCAATAGGGGGCGCCCAGTCCGGTGAACGCGGGGACGATCACGACTCCGTCGGAATCGGAGACGGACATTGCCAACGCTTCAGAGTCAGCGGCGGACTCCAATATGTCGATGCCGTCGCGGAGCCATTGCACCAACGCCCCCGCGACGAACACGCTTCCTTCGAGCGCGTAGACGGGGTTGCCCTCGCCGTCGCAGGCGAGCGTCGTCAACAGCCCATGCTGCGAGCGAGGGCGTTCATGTCCCGCGTTCATTAGGAGGAAACAGCCTGTCCCGTACGTGTTTTTGACGGAACCGACATCGAAGCAGGTCTGCCCGAACAGCGCGGCTTGCTGATCGCCCGCGACGCCGTATATGGGGATGCCGTCGGGGAGGAAGCCGACGCCGCGCGTCTCGCCAAATGCGCCGGATGAGGGGCGCACTTCGGGGAGAAGGCTGCGGGGCGTGTCGAACAGATTGAGCAGGTCGTCGTCCCACGCGCGGCGGTCAATGTCGAACAGCATCGTGCGCGAGGCGTTCGTGTAGTCGGTGACGTGGGACGTGCCGTCCGTCAGTTTCCAGATGAGCCACGTATCGACCGTGCCGAACGCGAGTCGGTCTACGGCGTCGCGCGCGCCGTCCACATGATCCAGCAGCCATTGCACTTTTGTTGCCGAGAAGTACGGGTCGATGACGAGTCCGGTCTTGTCGGCGATGGTGTCGATCAAGCCGCGTGCGCGGAGGGAGTCGCAGACGCTCGACGTACGGCGGCATTGCCACACGATGGCACGGTGGACCGGTTTGGAGGATGCGCGATCCCACAAGATCGTCGTTTCGCGTTGGTTGGTGATACCGATGGCGAGGATGGTCGCGGGTCGTTTGGCGAGCAGGTCGGAGACGGCGCTCGCGGTCGCGTTCCAGATTTCGTCGGCGTCCTGTTCTACCCAACCGGAGCGCGGGTAGTACTGCGGGATTTCGGCGTACGCTTTCTCCACGATCTCGCCGCGTTCGTTGACGAGCGTTGTCGTCACGCCCGTCGTGCCTTCGTCGATGCCGAGGATGTAGGCGTCGGTCGCCATGATGGCGCTCTCCCTTCGTCGCGGTGCGTCTCTCGCCCTTCATTGTCGCACCGGAGAGGGGTTGTCGCAATTATTGCGGCGATCAGTCGTTCGTCGTATGGTCGAAACGGAGGCGGCGGACGCGACCGTCGGAGTAGTGGAACGCGCCAATATTGTTGCCGTCGCGCGTGAACTCAAGGCGCGAATGTCCGCCTTCCAGCAGGAAGCAATCTCCCGACGAGTGGGTCAGTTTGCGGTCGTCCGCGCGTTGGTTTCGCCACAACAGACGGGCGTCCTCAACGACGATCTCGCAGATCGTTTGCAACTCGTCGCAGACGTAGCGACCCGCGTATTCGGCGAGTTGTGTCGCCGTTGGAGCGGCATAGTCGAACCGCTGCGCCGTCTCGTTGGCGACGGTCAGGGTGGAACCGTCTTCCGCGAACGTCCACGTTGCGCCGTCATCGCCTTCATAGAAGACGGTGTCACTCTCCGGCGTCAAGGTGATGATGCGGTGCGGCATTTTCGCGGTGAGTTTGCCGTCCTCAGTCGACACGGCGACGACGCGCCA
>JAQBWJ010000641.1 GCA_027625215.1 Candidatus Poribacteria bacterium | reverse complement strand
GCAGTTGCGGCGACCGATAGTGGTTGATCCCGACGATCACCGCGTAACTGTCCGCGAATGCGGTCCCGGCAACGACCCACAACATCGCCGCCAACGCGCATCCGTGAAGCGCAAACTTTACCCCAAACGTCGTCCGTCGCGCCATTTCGATCACCCCGACCGTTTCTCATCGATTCGTGAACGTATTTTCTCCGAAGTCTCATTCCGAGTTGCGTCGCCTCATGTTACAATGGCGTTAACGGATCGCCAATGTGAAATGTTGTTGACGCAGTGTATACATATTACGACATTCGGTCCGGCTCATCGGCGTAAAAACGTCGCGGAACCGCGCTAACGGCTGAGGGAGACGGCAAAATTGGCACAACTTGTATTTGAGCGGATGGTCGACCTGTCGTACGAGGTAAACGCGGAATCTCCGCGCGAAATGCCGATCGGTCCGCCGAAGTTGTATCACACGGCGACGATGGAGAAGGACGGCTATTTCGAGTCGCGTATCGACCTGTCCGGGCACTGCTCGACGCACATCGATACGCCATCACTGATGTATAAGGACGGCTTCACGACGGAGGGGATTGACCTCTCGAAACTGACAGGCGACGCAACCGTGGTGGACGTAACCGATCTGAAGACGGGCGACGTGATCAACGCGGCGGTCCTTCAAAAATGGGAAGATGGCGGCGGATCGTTCCCCCAACATGCGATTGTTTTTTTTAAGACAGGCATGGAGGCGTTGTTCGGCGAAAAAGTTTACAACCACAACTGGATCGGCTTGGACGGCACCGCCGCTCAATGGCTGGTGGATCGCGGCATCAAACTCGTCGGGACGGACGCCTGCGCCATCGAAAGCGTCCATGGTCCCCGCGACGGCTTCCCCGCGCACCACACGTTTTTAGAGAACGGCATCCCGATTGTCGAAAACTTGCGGAATCTGAACGAACTGCCCGACACGTTTCTCGTTGTTGTCGCGCCGATGAAACTGACCAACTCGTCGGGATCGCCGACGCGGGTGTACGGGTTCGTGTAACCGGAAGCATAAGGAGCGGATCGTGCGTATCGACATCCGGCTTGCGTCGCTCGTGCTGGTGATGTGCGTTTTGCGTTCCGCCGACGCGGGACGCATTGTCTATACCGAATCGGAACCGGGAGTCGTTCCCGGCGACCTGTTCGTCATCGACCCCGACGGCGGCAGACTCAACAACGTGACAAACCATCCGGCATCCGACTCAGACCCGTCGTGGTCTCCCAACGGACGGGAGATCGTCTTTGCGAGCGACCGCGACGACAACCAAAATCTGTTCGTCGTGCGCGCCGACGGAACGAGTCTCCGTCGTCTGACGTTCGACATCGAGTCCGAGTTCATGCCGAGCTGGTCGCCGGACGGCGCTCGGATCGCCTACGCCGCCATGAACGGAACGCAATATGACGTATTCGAGTTGAGTCCGCGCGGTCAAAACGTCCGACGCATTAAGGTCGATGCGCCGGGCGACGTACTGTACCCGGTGTGGTCGCCCGACGGCGGCAGACTGGCGGTGTTTCTGTCCGCTGAAAACGTCTTGGCGATCCACGATATCGAGAGCGGAGACCTGACCCGTCTCGTGGAAGAGGTGTCGGAGCAGAAACCGGCATGGTCGCGGGACGGACGACAGGTTTACGCCGAAAGGTGGGCGAACGGGTGGGAACTCACCGCATTCGACGTAGATGGCGGAATCGGACGACGGATCGTTACCGGCCCGTGGACCTATTTCAACCCCGCTCCTGCGCCGGGTGGAGCGGAGATCGCGTTCACCACGACCATCGTCAAGCCGCAGGATGTGATCAAGGTGCGCGATCTTGCGACCGGACGTGAACGAATACTGGTGGACAGCCCACATGGAAAATGCTCTTGGAATGGTCGGACCCCTCACGCTCCGTCGAACCGACGGGCAAACGCCCGTTCACGTGGGGATGGCTGAAACAGATCGGTGGCGTTCACTGACGCCGCGATGAGTTGATTCTTGCGCGGCGCGATCCGTACACTGAACTCGAAGCGTTGAGATGAGACTTCACGTTTAATACGGAGAGACGATGAACGCACCGATGAATCGTATTGTCTCGACAGGGCTGACATTGCTCGTCGTGTTGACGCTCGCCTCGTGTTCCGGCAAGAAAACGATGGGCGAAACGGCGTCCGCGCCTGACGCGATGGCTCCGGTGGTCGGCAACGAAGTCGGCAATATGGCACCCGATTTCATGCTGGCGTCCGTCGGCGGGGCGAACGTCTCGCTGGATGACTACGACGGCGAAACGCTCGTGCTCGTCTTTTATCGCGGCAACTGGTGTCCGTTCTGTCATAACCAACTCGCCACATTGCAGGAAGAAATGGCGAAGTTCGACGCGGCGGGCGCGAAAATCGTCGCCATCAGCCCGGACGAGTTGGAGTTTGCCACCGCGACCGCCGAAGCGGAAGGGTTGACCTTCCCGGTGTTGTCCGACACGACGCGCGAGACGGTCAAGTCCTACGGCGTCTTCCACGACGCGATCAACGGCTCGCTCCCGGCGACGTTTGTGATCGACAGAACGGGTATCATACGTTGGAAGTACATCGGCAAGAACAAGCAGGACCGACCGCTGCCGGAGCTCGTGCTGGAGCAGGTCGCCGCCGCCAACTCGATGGGATAAGACGACGATGCGAATTCGACAACTTGGCCTCATCGGCGCGTTTCTACTGACCGCATGGTCG
>JAQBWJ010000640.1 GCA_027625215.1 Candidatus Poribacteria bacterium | reverse complement strand
TCGATACTACGCGTCACCGAGATCACATCACCCGGTTGGATCAGCGTGCGCCGCCACGGGGCATCATCCGACCTGTCGGAAATGTCTTCCTCATCGATTGTCGTTGATTCATTTGTCCGCGCTCGCGCAATCTCTACGAGGGAGCGATGCCCCGGCAACACGTCGCCCGCCAAGAACAGCACGTCCTCAAGCGTCATCCCGTCCGTCCAGATATACGTGTCGGGATGTTGCACCGCCCCGTAGATCGTCACGATATCCTCAGGAACATACGTCGCCTCGCGGATTGTCGAGATGCGAAGGATATCGCCGTCCTGCAACGGGATATCCGCCGCCTCAACCCCCGCCAACACTTGGCGCAGATCAACCGCGACGGTGCGTTGCGTTTCGTGATCGTCTAAAAACCGAATCAAGTCGGCGCGGTCGATGTAGGCGTTCGGCAAGATTCCCCCCGCGCGGAACAGCAGGTCGCTCACCCGCATCCCATCGGTTCGCGGATACTGGTCGCCCTCTTGGACCGCGCCGAACACCGTCACGACATGCTCCGGCTCCCACGCGACTTCGGGACGGTGGTAGACGACGATTTCGTCTTCGGGTTGAAGGACGAGATCGGCGTCCAAGTCCCCGCGAAGCGCCGCCTCAAGGTTGACGACACGGCTCAATCCGAAGTAGTCCGCTCGTTCGCCCTTGCGAAGCAGCAACGCCGCGCTCGCATAGTCGGGAGCCGCGCCGCCCGCTCGCGCAATCGCGTCCGTCACGCGCATATTCTGTAGGAACGCGACATCACCCGGGAATTGCACCGCTCCCGTCACGCGGACGAGTTGTTCCGGCTCCCAGACAGCCTCCTCATGCCGCAACACGAGCAGCACGTCGCCGTCCATCAACATCAAGTCGTCGTCGGAGCCCGCCTCCATCGTGTCGAGGTTCACGGAGCGGTTGATCGCCAAGCGGTTGTGCGAGTCCACCCGTTGCAACAACGCTCGTTGTTTGTGACCTTCAGGCTTCACGCCGCCCATCAGTCGGATGAGGTCGGAGACACGCATCCCGTCCAGACGCGGATAGTTGCCCGGCTTGACAACGGCTCCCTGCGCGCTCACTTCGCGCGGCGGATGCCAGTCCACTTCGGAACGCGAGTATACGAAAACGCGGTCGTGCCGTTGAAGCGGGATGTTCGCCTCTCGGTCATCGGAGAGCGCGTCTGCGAGATGGATCGGGATAAGCGTGCGCGTTTCGCCGTCCGGGTTCAGTCGGAACAGGTCGGCGCGTTCGCGGTATGCCTCGTCGCGCAAACCACCGGCGGCGCGGATCGCGTCGGCGACCCGCATCCCTTCTTTGAGTTCGTAGACGCGCGGTTGGCGCACATATCCGCGCACTTGAACCGTGTTCGTCGCTTGTGTCAGAACGGAATAGACCGTCACGCGGTCGCCGTCAAGAATCTTGGGAGGCGCGGTGTCTCCCGTCGCATCGACGTTGATGACGACGCTCTCCGCGTTGTCGCGCACCGAGTCGATTTGGATGCTTTTGGCGAACCCGCTCGGACGGATGCCGCCCGCCATCTCAAGCAGTTGATCGAACTGTTCCTCGTCGCCGAGTTCGTACACGCCGGGGCGCTGCACCTCCCCGCTGGCGGACGCCTGTCGCCCGCTCGACCCGAAGAAGATCATATCGCCGCCCTGCAACGCGCGGTCTTGGTCGGCGTCGCCATAGAGCAGGTAGCGGTAGAAATCGACGTGATAGACCTCGTCGCCCCGATGCACCGTGATATTGCGGAGCGACCCCGCGTCGTTCGGTCCGCCGCAGAAGTAAAGCGCGTTGAACAACGTCACCGCCGAACTGAGCCGATACGTGCCGGGATGGAAGGCGTTCCCGATGATCGACACCTGAATCGACCGCAGCCGATCAAACGTGGCGACGACCTGCACATCCGTGAACGTCTCGCGCGCGAGCAGTTGCGCGGCGTTCTGTTCCAGTTGCTCCAACGACCACCCGCGCACCGTCAACCGACCGTATCCCGGGATCGTGAGATCGCCTTCCGGCGCCACCTTCAGCGCGACCGTCTGCGGCGGCTCGCCGCTCGACAGCGACCACCACGTCAACTGAATCGTGTCGCCGGACGCAAGCGTCTGACGACTCATCATTACAGAGGCTTCCATCTGGTCGGCGGGCGTCACGAATCCGGTTATCGCGTCTTCAATTTCCGCCATTTCGCCGGGCGTCAGCGGACGCCGTTGTCGGCGCTGATTGGTCGGTTGATTTTGCCCGTCCTCATCCGTTTTCTGCGTGCCGTCGTTGGTTTGTTGACGCGCTCGGTCATCTTGTTGCGTTTGGGCGTCTTGTACGAATATCGCCTCATATCGACGTTGGATGTTGCGGATGCGTTCGCGCATCGGCTCGAAGTAGTCCATGCCGAAGCGCGGCAGGACCTGATGCGCCGACTCGAACCGCTGCATCATCGCTTCCTGTTCGACGCGCAGACGTTCCGCCTCGCCTTCGGTCATCGCTTCGATCACGGACGGCGGCTTGCGCGTCGGGACAATAATCACGTCACCGGCGCGCACCTTCTCCGTAGGGCGGTCGAACGTGCCGTCGAGATGAAACAGGTACGTACGCTCGATGTCGCCGACTTCATTGACCCCCCGCGCGAGACGGATATAGTCAAGCGCCGTCAGCGCGGGTTGAAATCGGAACGTGCGTCGCTCAATCACCGCGCCAGTTACCATGACGAA
>JAQBWJ010000639.1 GCA_027625215.1 Candidatus Poribacteria bacterium | reverse complement strand
GTGCCAGTGAACGGACGAGCCGTTGCCCGGCAGTTTGAACACCAGCGACTCGTAGCAAGGAATAAAGTCGGGACCCACCATTCGCGTCAGCAGATCGCCGACGAACGGGTGCGCCAACAGCCGCAGCGAAAAGTCGTTTGTCTGCGAGTGCAGATAGTTCAAGTAGTAGGGGACGCCTTCAGGACCGCGCCCGCACATTTCGTCCTCGCGCGTGCCGCCCTTCATGATGCGGTCAATCAACCGCGCCGACTCGTCCCGATAGTTCTGCAACTCGTCGCTGTTCAGCACGCCCCTGCAAATGACGAAGCCGTTGTCGTCGAAGAATTGAATCTCGTCGTTCGTGATCTTTCGCATATAGCCCCTTTCACCGGAGAAGCGAAACAGCGCGATAGCACGGTGAAAATAATCTCACCGCGCTCACTTGATCGCTTCCAATTCCTTATTTCTTGCTCATCGCCGTGACCACTTCAATCGTTCCGCCGTACTCTTTCGGTGAGAACGACGGCATTTCCATTTGATATTGGTCGCGGATCGCCTGTCGTTCGAGGTTCAAGTCCGGGTACTTTCGGCGCGTATGCCCTGAGATCGCCTGAACCGACTCGTCCGCCTTGAACCGCATGAAGTACGTCTGATGTTCGCGCGCCTTGTCGTTGTTCCCAAGCCCGCGATACGCCTGCATCATATTGTAGTGCGCCGTCAGGTCTTCGGGATCAATCGCAAGCGTTTTCTCATAGGACGCAATCGCCCCTTTGAAGTCGCGTTTCAGGTAGAGCGTGCGCCCGATGCTGTTGCGAATGTTGCGGTCGTTCGGGTACTGCTTCACGGCGATAGTCAGTTCCGCCATCGCGTCGTCCAGATCGCCGCGCGCCTTGTGCACCTGCGCGAGGAAGTAGTGCGCCTTCGCTCGATGCGGGTTCTCCGGCGGCGTCTTGTCGAGCAGGCGGATCGCCTCGCGCAGATTCGTCTCCGCGTTGTCGAGATCGCCCTCCCGCAGCGCGACGCGCGCGACGTTCACCCAACCGTCCGCGTATTCCGCTTCGATGCGCGTCACACGCTCGAAAATCGCGCGCGCGCCTTTCAGGTCTCCCTGCAACAGCAGCCCGATCCCATAATCGTTCCACCGCTCGCGCAACGCTTTCGTCTCGACAACGCGCGGCTCTATCGGCGCGGCGTCCGACGGCAGCACTTTCAATACGAGGGAGTCCTCCGCGATGGTGATCGTCGGCAGGTCGGGGATACCGTTGATCTTGCCCGCGTTGCCCGTCGTGTCGCCGGTGAATTGCCACGCGCGGTCGTCGTAGTTCTCGTCGTGAGGCGCGTCATCCGCAGGAACGCCCGCAAACGCGAACTTCGTGTTGAAGTCCATGAACTTGCGGTAGTGCAGTCGCGCGTTCACGACCAGTTCGTCGCCCGCGTCTTTCGGGATGTTCAGGCGGAAATGCACCGTGTCCGCCGCGCCGGGCGGGATGCCCCGCGCGTAGAGCAGCGTCCGCGCAGCGAAGGCGTTCCGTTTGTCGATAACGTTCCCATTCGCGTCGAGCATGATCGCCCGATAGAAGTGCGCGCCGCGATCCACTCGTCCGTCCGGCTCGATCCCGCCGGAGTGGTAGACGAGCGCGTTCGTCGCCTTATCGCGCATTTCGAGTTCAACCCACACGTCGAAGGCGTCGAACGTGCCGCCGGGGAACCGATGCCCCACGCCGCGCGTCCGCACGACGACCGACAGCCTCGCCGAATCGCCTCGTCGGATCGTCGCGCCGACCTCATCCAGCGGCGCGATGAGATTCGCCGCATCCGTTGAACTGCCGCCCGTCAACCCCGCGACCAACCCAGACTCGTCGCCCGACATCGAGAACGTCGTCGGCTCGCCCCCGCGCGAGTAGGACTCCGCCTGGTCGTCCGCCTCGCCAATCGTCATCCCGAAAATGTCGAGCGTGACGATGTTCGCTTTGAGGAACGCTTCCGTGACGTTGAACTGTTCCCTGTCGAGATTCGCGTACGGGACCGCCGTGTTTGCCGCCGGGAAGCGGTGCGAGTGCACCATCCCCTTTTTGTTGCCCTTGTCGCGCGATTCCACAAGCGGCATATGGCAATCGACGCAGCCCTTCGGCGAGGGCGGATAGTAGAACGACAGCGACCCCATCCCCGACACGCCGCTTCCCTGCCATGCGTCGTACTCGTTGAAGCCGCGCACCCACCGGAAGTTGTTGACGGGTTCGTCCAGATGCACCTTATGGCATGACGAGCAAAACTCGGACGACTGCTCCGTGTGGAACGGTTTGAGGAACGTCTCGCGGTGAGGAGCCGGATCAAGTTTCGTGATGAAGTCGTGCACCGCTTTATAGAGCGGGTTTCCGGTGTCCACGAATCGGTGCATCGGCGGATACTCGTAGACGACGCCGCTGTTGCCCATTGTGTTCTTGACGTGCGCGATGGAGTGACACGCGGCGCATCCAAGTCCGGCGTGCGCTTCGGGCATGTCCAACTGTTCGGACATCGGCTTCGTCCAGCGTCCCGTCAGTAGCACGGCGGGGTCGTGACACCCCGCGCACCATTTCGAGCTCTCGATCTGCCCTTGCATCTCCTGCATGTAGGTAATCGAACGACGATACCACTGGTTGTTGAACGACGAGAACTTGTGCATCGACCCCGACCACATCGCAAAGATATCCGGGTGGCAGCCCGACTCGCCGCACGTTTCCGATTCCATGAAGAACTTGGAATC
>JAQBWJ010000638.1 GCA_027625215.1 Candidatus Poribacteria bacterium | reverse complement strand
AAGAACGAGGCGAAGAACCTCCCCGATCTGTTGGAGCCGCTTCACGACAAGTTCGACGAACTGTGCATCGTGGATACCGGGTCGGAAGACGACACGGTTGAGGTCGCCAAGAGTTTCGGAGCGAAGGTCTATCACTTCGAATGGATCAAAGACTTTTCCGCCGCGCGCAACGAGTCGATTCGCCACGCGACGGGCGACTGGTTGTTCTGGCTCGACGGCGACGACCGCATGGCGGGCGATCAGGTGGCGATTCTCCGCAAACTGATCCGGAGACACCCGAAACAGGATATCGGGTTTTACTGCCATCTTCACAGCATGGGTCACTCGTGGGCGGGTCAGCAGACGCTGTTGCAGATGCGGCTGTTCCCGAAAGTTCCCGGACTTGAGTTTCGCAACGCGATCCACGAACGAGTGGTCGAGAGCCTCTACGATCTTCAGATGAAGATGGATGTCGCGCCCGTTGAGATCATCCACACGGGCTATATCGACCCGGAGGCGTTGCCCGCGAAGTACAAGCGCAACCTCGATCTGATGTCGCGCGTGCTGGAGAACGATCCGAGCCACACGCCGACGCGCTATCAACTCGTGATGCAACTCGTGTCGATGCGCGAGTACGAGCAGGCGATGGAAGAGATCGAGACGCTGCGAGAGTACGTCTATAAAGAGCTCGAGAACATCGATTCGCCCGGCTATCGCTATCGGTTCGAGTTGCTGCGATGCGTCACGTATCGTCAGTGCGGTCACGAGGAGAAGGCGCGCGAGGCGTTGATGGACCTCGTGAAGGAGTTCCCGGAGTACGGGATCGTCCATTACCTCATCGCGATTGCGTATCTTCGCCAAGACAACTGGGAAAAGACGTACGAGCACCTCGTCAAGGCGGAATATTACGGCATCGCGGTTGAGGGCGTGCCGCTGCCGGTGCGGGTGGTCTATTTCGAGATCGCCTCGATGAAGGCGCAGTATCACCAGCGCAAGCGCGAATGGATGCTCGCGGCGCAACAGTTTTTGAACTCGATCAAGATTCAGGCGGATTTTCTGCCGAACTACGTCGATCTCGGCGACGCCTACATCAACGCGAACAATCTCGACAGGGCGATCTGGGCGTTTCAGATCGGCATCCAGATTCACGACGAGCGGGTCGCCGATGTGACGGGACTCGATGCCGGACGGTTGGAAAAGGGGACGGCGGCGTACGGATCGTTCCTCGAACTGAGTCCGACGGCGCGGCAGGAGTTGGTCGAGCGGATGTATGCGGGGTGGGCGCGCGCGTTGGCGATGAAGGGCGACGACTTCGACGCCCGCGTCAAGGTGGAGGAAGGGCTCGAACGGTTTCCGAACTCGATCCACCTGTCGCTGGTCTATATCGAACTGACGTTGAGGTCGGGACGAACGGAAGACGCGACTCGGCACACGCTGACGCTCCTCCGAAACGGCGCGGAACATGAAGGTTTCTTGGAAGCGTTGGCGAACCTGCACCTTCAGTTCGGCAACGCGAACGGCGCGATCCCGACGCTGGCGCATCTGTGGCAGACCGCGCCGCACAAGTGGGACGCGGGGCTGGTCGGTATCCTGATGGCGCGGCAGATGGGCGCGACGGACACCGCGACAACGCTGTTCCAAGCGATGCGGCGCTATTTGATCGCGGCGGGCGACGCGCCGGATTCGTGGGGCGAGACGCCGACGCGCGGGCATCCGATGTGGGACTTTTTTTCAAACGTGGAACGTTGGGCGGCGTGGTCGTCGCCGAGCGCTTCCCAAACGGACAACGAGACGGAGCGGCAACGCCGTCGCGCGTTTGCCGAGAAACTGAGGGCGATCTGTCAGTCGCTACGGACGCAGTTCGCCGGATGAGGGGGATTCACTCGTCCCCCCACAACACGAGTCATCCTCATGACTTACCGGAAAGTCGGAGTGACGGGTAGATAGATGTTAGAAGCGCGAGGTCGAGAGTTCCGCAAAATCGAGCGGATGCGACCGCGACATATGACAAAGACGTTCGATTGGCTCGACTGCGAGGCTCCTGCGCCACAGGAGCGGCGTTCGCAGGCGAACGACGAGCCGCGTCCCGAACCCCCGTTGACGGGGGCAGCGCCTCAACACGCGCAACAGGAGGGCATGGACATGTTTCGGATTCACAGCAATATTCCCAAGTCGCCGACGATGACGCAGCCGGTCAGCGGATTGCGCTTCGACGGGCGCGAACGAGCGACGCAGACGGACGACGCGACGCCGACCGCATCGGAACAGATTCGGATCGTCGGACAGCCGACGAGCGCGGATCACAAACGCGCGGAGGTCGGGCGCATCCGTCAGATGAACCACGATGTCGCCTCCGCCGCGACGGTCGGACAGATCGCCGAGACGAAGTTGACGAACGTGAGCGACATGCTGGTCGACATGCTCCGCGTGGCGACGGCAGCGCAGAACACGGACTTGACCGAAGCGCAACGCCAACAGTTGGCGTCGGAGGCGCGCGCGATTCACCATCGCATCGCGCAGGTCTCCAACTCGACGCGGATCAACGGCATCCCTCTGTTGAACGGGGCGCAGCGGGCGCTGACGTTCCAGATCGGCAGCGGGTACGAGTCTGCCGAAGTGCATCTGTCGCTGATGGATACTCGACCGACAACGCTGCTGCCCGGCGTGGAACCGGAACGCATCGTCGATCCGACCTACGCGCAGAAGGTCGCGGTCATGTTGGACGAAACGATTGCCGCCGTGCATGAGCGGCTT
>JAQBWJ010000637.1 GCA_027625215.1 Candidatus Poribacteria bacterium | reverse complement strand
GTTGCCGACCGATCCACCACCCATCGACCGCGACGCGACGAACCCCGCAACCGAACAAGGAAACGCGATATGACCTCGCCGCACCGCGACAACGGCTCGTCCCGCCCGCGCAAGCGACCCAACATCGTCCTGATGATGGCGGACGACATGGGCTACTCCGACATCGGCTGTTTCGGCGCGGAGATCGACACGCCGAACCTGAACCGTCTCGCCAAAGAGGGGATGCGGTTCACCCAAATGTACAACGCGGCGCGTTGTTGCCCGACGCGGGCGTCGCTGCTGACAGGACTGTACCCGCATCAGGCGGGGATCGGGCATATGGTGGGGAACGCGGGGCATCCGTCGTATCAGGGCTATCTGAACGACAAGTGCGTCACCGTCGCGGAGTCGTTGAAGTCGGGCGGGTATCGGACGTATATGTCGGGGAAGTGGCACGTCGGCGGGAACTACAACCACCTGCCGGAAACGTGGGACTTGGGCAACCCGGAGCGTCCGCGTCCGACGGATCGCGGGTTCGACCGCTACTTCGGGACGTTGGCGGGAGCGGGCAGTTTTTGGAACCCGCATACGCTGATGCTGGACGACGACCTCACCGAGCCGGATTCCGACGACTGGTTCTACACGGACGCGATCAGCGATTACGCCGTCAAATGGATCGACGAGCATGAGCGGGACCGGGAAGAGCATGACGACGCGCCGTTTTTCCTCTACGTCGCCTATACCGCGCCACATTGGCCCCTCCACGCGCGACCCGAAGACATCGCCAAGTACGCCGACCGCTATCACGGCGGTTGGGACGAACTGCGCGGCGAGCGTTCCAAGTGGCTGGCGAAGGATGGCGTGCTGGACGAAAAATGGACGCTCTCTCCCCGCGACGAGAAGGCTCCCGCATGGCAGAACGCCGCGCATCGGGAGTGGGAAGCGTTGCGGATGTCGGTCTACGCCGCGCAGATCGACAACATGGATCAGGGTATCGGCAAGATATTGAACGCGCTCGACCGTCACGGCATCGCGGACGACACGCTTGTCATGTTCCTGTCGGACAACGGCGGTTGCGCGGAGTTTTTACGCGAAGACGGCGAGGAACGGCGCGGCACGAACTCCGGTCACTACCCGATGCGGAACGGGCAACCCGCCGTCGTCGGGAACATCCCGAATCGCGCTCCCGGAGGCGCGGACACCTTCATGAGTTACGACCTCCCTTGGGCGAACGCGAGCAACACGCCGTTCCGATTGTACAAACACTGGGTCCACGAAGGCGGCATTTCGACCCCGTTTGTCGCGCGTTGGGGCAACGGAATCAAGCCGAACGGCATCACCCATCGACCGAGCCACCTCGTCGACATCACGGCGACCTGTTTGGATTTGGCGGGCGTGCAGCACGCCTCCGCGACGAACGCCTCGCTCCACAAGCCGGAGGGCGAGAGTCTTGTCCCGTTGTTTCAAGGGGATCACCCGTCTCGCATCGCGCCGCTCTATTGGGAACACGAGGGCAACCGAGCCGTCCGCGATGGTGAGTGGAAACTCGTCTCGAAGCATCCCGGCGATTGGGAACTGTACAACATCGGCGACGACCGCACGGAACTGACCAACCTCGCCGATACGCGCCGCGACAAGTTGGACGAAATGGTCGAGGCGTACGAGGAGTGGGCGGGACGCGCGGGTGTCCTGCCATGGGAGGAATATCGGGCGTTGCAACAGCGCGGTTAGCGCGGTTAGGAAGTCTGCCGACCCAAACCTTCGGCGACCGCTTTCGCGATTTCTTCGGGAAGCGCGGCAATCGCGTACAGATATGCAGTCGTCGCGGTGGACGGTTCCCGCTCGTGACGTTCCCACTTTTGCAACGTCTTCAACGGAAACCCGTACGCCTGCGAGAACTCCGACTGCGACATCTCCAAATCGATGCGGATACGACGCGCCAACGCAATCCGCCGACGGGGGAGGAGTTCGCCGGGATTCGGGGCGTCCGGGTCTTCACGAGCCCGTCGTTCGATTTCCTCTTCGCTCATGGCATCTAACGCTGCCAACATTTTCTCACGTTCTTGGTCGGTTGGCGTACTCATATTCGCGCCTTTCCTCTTTCGTGGCGTTCCACGCGGAGATCAACCGAAATGCCCTACTACGTTCAACGTAAACGACTGTGATTAGCCGAGAACCAACGTGTCCCGTCGTAATCCAGCGGTCTTCACCGTAATCTTCCCTCTCATCGGGTGTATCCGTCCTAAACGGGTCCTTGAACACCTCCGACGCGACCTCGAAACTCAACGAGTGTTTGCGGATGTTTTCTTGGTATTTGCCTCTATCCCAATGAAACAGCATCGGCAATCCGATCCATGAACAACAAGAGTTATTATACGCCAATGGGGGATAGTAGGCAGCAAGTTCGTCAACGGAATCGGAGTTGTCGCAGCAGATAGACGTACGTCAGCGTGTTCATCAACGCGCGTTGATCGTTCGTTGCCGCCGCCGCGTGTCCGCCCTGACGGTTCTCGTAGTACAACACGTCGTGACCCATCCCCTCCATCCGCGCGACCATCTTCCGCGCATGACCCGGATGCACGCGGTCGTCGCGGGTGGAGGTGTAGAAGAAGACGTTGGGGTACTTCGCGTCTTCCCGGACGTTGTGGTAGGGCGAATACTCGCGGATGTACGCCCATTCATCTTCCTTGTCGGGGTCTCCGTACTCCGCCATCCAACTCGCCCCGGCGAGAAGCGTGGGGAACTGCCGCATTGCCAAATA
>JAQBWJ010000636.1 GCA_027625215.1 Candidatus Poribacteria bacterium | reverse complement strand
GTGGCTCGCGCGCGAGGGCACGTACATCCGCGAGGCGAAGAACTCCCGCGTCGCGGTGGGTCATCTTGTGGATGCCGTCAACGAGATGCTCTCCTACGACGAAAACGTGCGTATCCTCATCGAACCGAAGCCGAACGAGCCGATGGATCAGGCGTACATCCCGACCATCGGACACGCCATCTCGCTCTCGTACTTGACGGACGACCCCGACCGCGTCGGGGGGCTGATCGAGACGGCGCACTCGCTGTTGGCGGGGCTCGATCCGTCGGACGACATGGGCTTCGCGCTCTATCACGACAAACTGTGGAGCGTCCACCTGAACGACCAGAACGGGTTGAAGTACGATCAGGACAAGTCGTTCGGCACGGCGAACCTGCGCGCGGCGTTCAACCAAGTGCGCGTGTTGGAAGAATACGAGTACGGCAAAGACGGCGCGTTCGTCGGGCTCGACGTGAAGGCGATGCGTACTCAACGGCGCGATTCGGCGCGACAGCACCTATCCAACAGCCGCGAAATCTTCCTCCACCTCGTTGAGAAGGCGCGGACGCTCGACCGTGATATCGAGCGGCAGTACATCGAGGACCGCGACTACGAAGGGCTGGAACTGTTCGTCATTCGGCATCTGCTCGGCGTTGGGTGAGGCGATTACGACGGGGACACAAGGGGGGATTCCATTTCGACCGATCCCCTCTTGTGTCCTCGCGCGTTGCGCCCCTCACGTTGCGCGGAGTCTCCCGCTTCCCCCCTTGCCAATCACCGAAGGGTGACGACGATGTTGAGAGCCGGAATCATCGGAACGGGACGCGCCGCCGGATTCATCGACGACGAGGTGCGGAACCTTCGCAACTTCCGACTGCCGTACGGACACGCCGGAGCGTACCGGGAAGCGGAGGGCGTCGAACTGGTCGCTGGAGCGAATCGCGGGAAAGACCGACGCGAGCAGTTCGGTGAAAAGTTCGGCGTGACGGCGCTGTACGAAGACTATCGCACGATGCTCGCCGAAGAAGCGCTCGATCTCGTCAGCGTGACGACCCACGCGCCGAGCCACGCTGAAATGGTGATCGCCGCCGCCGAAGCGGGCGTCAAAGGCATCTTCTGCGAAAAGGCGATGGCGGTGACGCTCGCCGAATGCGACGCGATGCTCGCCGCGTGCGAGGCGAACAACGTCAAGTTGATCATCGGACATACGCGACGGTGGTTGAACGTCTACCAACAGGCGGACTCGCTGCTGCGCGGCGACGAGATCGGCGCGGTGAACGTCGCCGTCGGGTATTGGGGCGGCTCGCTGGTTCATTCGGGCACGCACGCCTTCGACCTGATCGCGTGGCTGCTGGACTCGCATCCGGTCGCCGTTTACGGCGCGCTGAACCGCGATCCCGACTACGCCTCGACCGACTACGGCGCGGTCGATGTCGGCGGCAAAGGGTTCGTCGAGTTTGCGAACGGCTCTCGCGCCTACATCGACGCGATGGGCGGCAAGATGATGACCTTCGATTTCGACTTCATCGGGACGAACGGCGTCCTCCGCACGATGGGCAACGGGCTGAGGATGGAACTCGTGAAGCCGGACGACGAGCGCGTGCCTCGAAGCGCGGATGTGGAACTTCCCCCGCCCAACAGCGCGTCCGTCCGCGCGGTGGAGGAGTTGGCGCGGTGCGTCCGCGCGGGCGAGGAGCCGAAATCGAACGGGGTGGCGGGTCGGTGGGCGTTGGAGATCGCGCACGGGTTCCACCATTCCCACCAACGGAACGGCGCGCGCGTCTCGCTGCCGCTGGAGGACAGGTCGCTGCGGGTGATCAATCGCTGACGCGCATCTCCGAATAGGACGAAGCCGTGTGTTTCGGGAGAAGACGGAACATCCACGTAAATCGACGGCGTATCCCTCAGAACAAATCGTGATTACGACTTGCCACGACCGCCCTTCATGTGCGATATGTAAGGGCGTTGGTGTTGCGTATTGATAGTCGGTTTTACAAGAAGGGGGTGATCCAAGTCATGTCAGATGCGCCTAGTCAGAGACAGCCGGAGATTACGGCATGGATGAAGCCGTCATGCGGATGGAGCAACGGGGTGCGCGCGGTTTTTCAAAAGTACGGGCTGCCGTACGATGACCGCGACATCATCAACAACCCGTCCAATTTTCATGAAATGGTGCGGTTGACTGGACAGCGGTTTCAACCGTGCGTGCTGGTCGGCGAGAGTTTACTCGCGGACGTGAGCGGTGAAGAGTTGGAAGAGTGGTTGATCGAGAACAAGGTCGTCGAGCCGATTGAAGAAGGCTCGGAAACCCCGTTGGATCGCGGATGCGCCGACCACAGCGCGCCGCCGCCCTCCGATGTCGAACTCGTCATCCGCCGATAAATCGTTCCGGCGGTCTGACAACGTACGCTGAAATGGCTCCCGTCGCTCCTCCCACGATCATTGGAGGGTGATGGGAGCCATTTTGTATTCCGTGTCCACCCCGTAGGGGCGACCGGGCGGTCGCCCAAACAGAAACGAATGTTACGCGCGTTCGCCGCTCAACAGCGCCTCGTAGACCGAGTACGTCTCGATCTCATCCGCCGGCGGGACGACCTTCTTCAAGTACATCCCCTTGTTGCGCTGACCGCGCTCGCGGGCGAGTTGTCCGCGCGAGATCAGGTTGTCGAGGTTCGTCCCCGTGTAGACGATGTCGCCGTCGTACAGCCCGATGAACTGCGTCGGGAACTCGCCGAGGTAGTCGTCGCGTCGGTCGTTAAAGA
>JAQBWJ010000635.1 GCA_027625215.1 Candidatus Poribacteria bacterium | reverse complement strand
CGTTCCACATTCGATGGGTCGTGCCGTTGGAAGGCAACGAGGCGGCGATGAATCTCGACCTCGCGTTTGAGGAGACGCGGCGGACTGCGCTCCACGCGGCGCGCGACAGCGGCGAATTCGCCATCTCCAAACCGATCGACCTCGTGCAGGGCGGGCGGGGGTTCGTCGTCTACGCGCCGACGTTTGAAAACGGCGAATTCGTCGGGTTCATGACGGGCGTGTTCCGTACGGACGACTTTTTCCGCGAGGCGATTGCTCCCGTGTTGCTGCGGAGCCACGCGGTCGAGATCAACGGCGGGGGGCTGCGGATGTTCGAGGATATCCGCAGAGACGGGTATCTCGAACGCGAGTGGAGCCACCGCGTCACCGTTAAGGTGTACGGGGTTGAATGGGAAGTGATCGCGTGGCCCCGCGAACAGACGGTGCGTCGCAGTCGCGGGGTCGTGCCCGAGATAGCGCTGGGGGTGTCGTTGTTGGTCGTGTTGTCGCTCGTGTACGCGCTGCATTTCGGACATCAAGCGACGGCGCGATCGCGGGAACTGAGCGAATCGAACGAACGACTGACGGACGAAATCCGCGAACGACAGGCGACGCGCGCCGCGTTGAACGAAAGCCGCCAGTGGTTTGCGACGACGCTCGCCAGCGCGGGCGAGGCGATCATCGCCACGAACCCGGACGGGACGATCCGCTACATGAACCCCGCCGCGTCGAGGCTGACGGGATGGGACACGTCGCACGCCGTCGGGGAAGACGTGAACGCGGTCGTCAGTCTGCACGAAGTCCACACGCGCATCCGCACGAACGCGAAACTGGAACAGGTTTTTGTCGATCCGAACTCGACGCACAAGGAGTTTTTGCTGTCGCAACGCAACGGGCATCAGGTGTCCGTCGAACTGAGCGGCGCGCCGATCCGGGACTTGGACGCGATGTCGCTGGGGGTGGTCATCGTCGCGCGGGATATCACCGAGCGGATCGAAACGGAACGGATGAAGAGCGAGTTCATTTCGACGGTGAGCCACGAACTGAGGACGCCGCTGACATCGGTGATCGGCTCGTTGGGGCTGATCCAAATGGGCGCGGTCGGCGAGATTCCCGATCCGGCGAAAGAGCTGTTGGAGGTGATCGACCGCAACAGCCGACATCTGCTCAACCTGATCAACGACCTGCTCGACATCGACAAGTTGGAACTCGGCAATTTTGAAATGGTACTCAGTCCGACCTCATTGTCTCGGCTGTTGCGTCGGGGCGTGTTGCAAAACGAGTCGTACGGGTTGGACTACAGCGTCAAGTTGGTGTTGAAGGAGCCGATTGACGAGGCGACCTTGTTGGTCGATCCCGAACGGTTCGACCAGATCATGAACAACCTGCTGTCGAACGCGATGAAGTTTTCGCCGACGGACGGGCGCGTTGAAGTGTCCACCGAACTGGGCGAGGCGTCCGTGCGCGTGTCGGTGCGGGACTGGGGCGAGGGCATCCCGGACGAGTTTCGACCGCGCATGTTCACCAAATTCGCGCAGGCGGACGGGTCGGCGACGCGCAAACGCGGCGGCACGGGGTTGGGGTTGAGCATCGTGAAACTGCTGGTGGAACGGATGAACGGGACGATCTCGTACGAGTCGACCGTTGGGGTCGGCACGGTGTTTCACGTCGATTTCCCACTGTATACGCCTCCCGCCGAGACGGATTCGATAGACGCCTGATTTTCCGCCTTCCTCCCTTCCCCTCCCGTCATTGCGAGTACGTTCAATTCGGAGAGTTCGTACTTCTCAGAAAATCGCAAGAATTGGCGCGGTGTTGTACCCACGAATGCCACTGGGGGAGTGGGCGGTTATTTCATGACGCCCCCCATCATTTGTGAGCACATTCGGGGGCAAAAGGAGTTTGGTTGTCGATCCGCATGAGGATCGAGTATAGTTTCGGGCGGAATCGACGCGAGGGGAGACGAGACAAGTTTGGGGAGGAAAACGCAAGGCGCGCCGTCTACCGACGCGGCGAGCGTTTCGTCGTGCGACTGCGATCTACCCGAACGCGCGAAGGGCATCGAACCTCACACCGCGCGACAACGCGGCTTTGAAGAGATCGAAGTCATCCACTTCCCCGAATACCGATCCGTCATCTATCGCTGCAGACGCTGCGGCAAACGGTTCGAGGGCTGGTTCGAGGGCGAAGGGTTCATATTCATCCCGGTACTCGACAAAGCCTGAACCGCGCCACCGCCTCGCTACCGAACTCCGCCGCACCGGAATCTCCTCCCCATCTCCCTTTAACGCTCATCATTTCAAGGAGGCTCCCGCCGTTGAGTTCCGCCCGCAACCAGCGAACGCTCTCCAAAGCCGCGACCGTTGAAGGCATCGGGCTGATGCTCGGCGTCGAGTCGTCCGTCACGCTGAAACCCGCCGACGCGGGTACGGGCATCGTGTTCGTTCGCACCGACTTGGCGGAACAGCCGCGCGTCGCCGTGTCGAGCGCGACGCGGGTGACGGAAGTGCGGCGCGCGACAGGCATTCAGGCGGAAGGCGTCAGCCTGCAAACGGTCGAACACATGATGTCGGCGTTGGCGGGGCTTGGGGTCGATAACGCCGTCATCGAGATCGACGCGGCGGAACCCCCCATCGGCGACGGAAGCGCGTTGCCGTACGTCGAGGCGATCCAAAAGGCGGGGATTATCGAACAGAACGCGCCGTACGAGCCGATCATCCTGACGGAGCCGATTGTCGTTGAGAACGGCGACCGACAGGTCGG
>JAQBWJ010000634.1 GCA_027625215.1 Candidatus Poribacteria bacterium | reverse complement strand
CCAACGTCGACGCGCGCAGGCGACTCATCGAAGGCGTGTTCGCCGTCACTCCATCGGCGGAACTGAACGGGGCGACGTTGTTGCTGGTGGACGACGTTGTCACGACGGGCGCGACGGCATCCGAAGCGGCGCGCGCGTTGTTGGCTGCGGGAGCCGCCGCCGTAGATGTGATCGCCGTCGCGCGCACATTGGCGAAGGACGGCGATATTCCGATTGACGAGATTCCCTACTGACGCAACATCCGTCTAATGAATCTGACCGCCGACGAGATTTCCCGCCACATGCACGGGTCGAAATAATGTCTGGCGCTTCGGCGGCATCGTTTCCAACTGGCGCGGATGCGGGTCCCAGTTGTGCCACTTGCTGTTGACGGTGTTGTAGCAACTGAAGATGGCGATGCGGTCGCGGTCGTCCTCCCACGGACGGGCGCTGTGGGTGAGGGCTTCCGTGAAGATCATCAGCGATCCGGGCGGGCAGGTGTAGGAGTCCCACAACGGCGAATGCTGGTCGCGGATCGATTCCGGCGCGGGGAATTCCCCTTTGTGGCTCCCACTGACGACGAGCGTTGCGCCGCCGTCTTTGTCCGCGCCGTTCAACTCCCACACGACGCGCGTCAGTCCCGAATGAACGCAACCGGGAACGCATCGGTACAGGTGTGAGTCGCCCTCGAACCGCATCATGCCGTTGCCGTTGTGCGGCGCGAACTGTCCTTGTCCGCGCGTGCGGTAAAACAGGTTGGACGATTCCATGCGGAAGCCGTAACACTGCTCGTTCGCCAGACCCGGATAGGCGACGAACTCGTTCATAAACCCAACGACGACCGGATGGTCCGCCAACCGTTCGAGCGGTCCGCCCAACGTGTTGCGTGCGTGTTCGGCAATTGAGTTGGGGTCGTTCCGCAACCGGAGGCAGAAGTCTCGCATCTCATCGAGCTCGTCGCCCTGCAACACGCCGGGAATCAACAGCCAGCCGCGCAAGTCGAACGAGTACTTTTGTTCCGCCGTTGGGTGAATGGCGGGCAGTCCGTCCGCATTCGTCAGCGTGCGTTCCGTCGCGTCTTTTTCCAACGCGGCTCCGAGATTCTTGTCGATGACGTACGGTCGATACGCGGTTGCCGTTTCCGACATCGTTCTATCATCCTCTCGCTTGGCGTGGGCGACCGCCGGTCGCCCCTACCGGATCGTCCGATGACGAGATGAGCGCCTTGTCGCGTGTACAAAACTGGCGTGAGCGACCGCCGGTCGCCCCTACCGGATCACTCCCCGATGACGGGACGAAGCGAACGCCTCGCCCCGTCCGTGTTCAATCTGTTTTCGATCTTGTGACGACTCGTGACGAGTTATTCCGACGTGCCTTCCGCGATCGCCTTGTCGACGGCGATCCGCAGTTCCGGCACGATGGCGGAGACGGCGCGTTGGTCGATTTGTTCCGCGATATCGGGATAGCCCGCCGTTTTCACCATGATCTTGCAGTTGTCGCGGATCATCGCCAACGACCACGCGACGACGTCGGGCACCACGGCTCGGTCGTGGTGGTGCTGTCCGTCGAAGCCGCTTGGGTCGTAATGGTAGTGAGGATCGTTGTCGAAGCAGTCGAAGCGGAGGAGTTGGTAGTCGTGGTCGTCGCGTTTGCCCCAGACGCGGATCGCCGCGCCCCTGTCTGTGCCGAAACTGCGGTACTCAATCGTGAAGCGCAGGTTGCTCGCCTCGAACTCGACCGCTTGTACATCCGCCATAAGTGTCGCCCTTTCTGCTGAGTCATTGACTGTCGCCGTCGCGCCCACGTTCATTACGCCGCGTCGTCTTCCTCGCGCGCGAACAACGCTTCCACGAAGTCGCGCGGGGAAAAGTCGCGCAGGTCTTCGATGCTTTCGCCGATGCCGATCAGTTTGACGGGTATATTCAACTCGTTTTTGACGGCAATCACAATCCCACCCTTTGCGGTGCCGTCCAATTTCGTCAAAGCGATGCCCGTCACATTGACGATCTCGTTGAACTCCTGAGCCTGTCTGACGGCGTTTTGACCTGTCGTGCCGTCCAGCACCAGGAGCACCTCATGCGGCGCGCCTTCGATCTCGCGCCCCGCGACGCGCCCGATCTTGGCGAGCTCGTTCATCAGGTTCTTTTTGTTGTGAAGGCGTCCCGCCGTGTCCACAATCAGCAGATCGACGCCGCGCGACTTCGCCGCCTGCACTGCGTCGAACACGACGGACGCCGGGTCGGAGCCTTCCGCTTGGCGGATCATGTCCACTTTGGCGCGCTCGCACCAGATTTCGAGTTGCTCAATCGCCGCCGCTCGGAACGTGTCACCCGCCGCGACGAGTACCTTCTTGCCTTCCGACCTGAACCGAGACGCCAGTTTTCCAATCGTCGTCGTCTTCCCAACGCCGTTCACCCCAACGACAAGCAGCACGAACGGCGACGCGCCCGACACATCCAACGGCGTCGGTTCGCCGTCCATGATGTGGAGGATTTCCTTCTTCAACACGTCATGGAGTTGGCTTGCGTCGTTCAACCCGCGTTTTCGCGCTTCCTCTCGCACGCGATCCAACAGCGTCAGCGTCGTCTGCACGCCCACGTCGGAACGGATGAGGAGCTCTTCGAGTTCGTCGTACAGTTCCTCGTCGATCTTTCGACCGAAACGGAGGAGCCCCGTCAACTGACTCGTCAGCGCTTGGCGGGTCTTTGTCAACCCATCTTTGAGGCGTTGGAAGAAGCCGCGTTTTTGAGGCGGCTCGGCGGCGG
>JAQBWJ010000633.1 GCA_027625215.1 Candidatus Poribacteria bacterium | reverse complement strand
CCGCTTCCAGTCCGATTTCGATCGCTTCGACCTGCGCGATGAACGCGATCATCACCGCGCACGCCAACGTCTCGTATCCGATCCAACGCATGAGTCGAACCTCCTCGTTGCTTAATCGGGCGTCCCATACGCCCGCTCTTTCCGCGAGTCATCTCGCGAGAGACCGTTTCCAGACCCCCCATACCGACCGAAGCGCCGTCCGACGTCGCGCGACGGGTGTCGTCCCGTTCGGACGCCACGCGGGTTTCGTGTCCCATCCGTCCGACTCCGAGACGATACGGGGGTTCGTTCCGTCCGCGTTCATCAGCGCGATCGCCCAAGTGCCGCGCGGCGTCTCCGTCTGATAGGCGATCGTGCGACCGCTCGGCGACCACGAGGGGAAAGCGTCGTCGATGTCGTTCTCCGTCCGCGCGGTCAGTTCGCCGGATGAGATCGCGTATTCGTAGATGTCGAGATCACCGTCCCGTGTCGAGGCGAAAAGCAGTCGCTCCCCGTCTCCCGACCACGAGGGGTAGCAGTCCTGTCGCTGCGATGTCGTGATCCGCGTGCGTCGTTTCGTCGCATTGTCCAGCAGATAGATGTCCTCGTTTCCCTCTACCACCCCCGCGAATGCGAGTGTCTTACCGTCCGGCGACCATGACGGCAACAGATCGTCGCCGGGATGGTCCGTTAGGCGTTCCAAATCCGTTCCGTCGGGACGGATTCGATACACGTCGAAGTTGCCCGAGCGATTTGACGTGAACGCGATCCATTCTCCGTTCGGCGACCATGCGGGCGCTTTGTCGATCCATCGACCCGACGTTAGCGGGGTGGGATCGCTTCCGTCCGCATTCATCATATGGATGTGCGCGCTGCCGTTCGTGTCATAGGCAAAAAACGCGAGGTGTGAGCCTTCCGGCGACCACGTCGGATGAAAATCAGAGCCGGAACGCGCGAGCAATTGACGTTGCGCTCCGGTTGTCAGGTCAATTGCATAGAGTTCCCAATCGCCGGTGCGATCCGATGCGAACGCGAGAATATCGTCGGCTATTGTCGTCATCGTTCCGGTGATCAATCCGAACCACAGGCACGCGACGAGAACTCGACGCACGACACACCTCCTTATGCTCGATTATTTAATAACAGTTTAACATCTGTCTGTCAAGCATCGATTCATATACGTATTCTCAACTCGTGTTGACAATCAGCGTTTTCACAATCGTCTAAGCGGAGGAAACCGACCCCTTCCCCTTGCGGGGGAAGGTTGGGATGGGGGTTCGTGGAATATCAACACGAGTTGAGAACACCTTCATGTTTTCGAGGGGATCAAGGATGGTGTGTTAACGAATCGTTAAGCCATTCGGAAATCTCGGTGTTTCGTAGACTCATTCTTGGGTGGGTTCAGACCATCTTCCCTGATTCCTTGAGACTCTCGAAACGATTGTCGCCCAAGATGACATGATCAAGCAGGGGGATTTCCAGCGTGCGTCCGGCGTCCACCAGCAGTTTCGTGATCGTCACGTCTTCGCGGCTCGGCGTCGGATCGCCGGAGGGGTGGTTGTGGGCGAGGATGATGCTCGCCGCTGAGTTCTCCACCGCGAACCGGAACACCTCGCGCGGGTGGATCAGGCTCGCGTTCAGCGTGCCGACGAAGACGGGCGCGTGGTTCGTGATGACGTTCTTCGCGTTCAAGCAAAGGACGTAGAGCACTTCCTGTTGCTCCCCGCGCAGAAACGGCATCAGGAACTGCGCGACATCGGCGGCGTTGCGTATCTGCGGGTTCGCCGTCGGCAGGAACCGCGCCCACCGCTTCGCCACCTCGAACACGGCGACGATCACCGCCGCGTCTCGTTGACCCAACCCGATGCTTTTCGCCAACGCCTGCGGGGACTCGTCCGCGAGCCTCACGAGGTTCCCGTCGTAGCGCCGCAGCAACCGCTCGGCGACCTCGACCTTCTTCGCCGAGTTGCCGAGCGTTGCGCCGAGCAGTTCGCTCAGTTTCATCCCGTCCGCCCCGTCTCGGATGAGGCGGTCGCGCGGTTTATCGTCGTGTGTTGGCATGGACATCCGGTTCCCTTCCCCTTGCAGGGGAAGGTTAGGAAGGGGTCGATAACACTGACGTCAAAATGTTGTCCCAATTACCGTACATGACTGTGCCTACGAATTCACCACCTCAAAGTAGTGGTCGAAGAACGCCTGCGAGTTTACCTGCGTCGCGATCCGATGCGGCTTCTGATCGGCTCCCGCATTGAACGACGTCAGCCCCGCCAGAGGCGTCTCCGCCGACTCCACGCGAACGAGTCCGTCCCGGTACTCGCAAAGTTCCGGCTCGAAAATGATCGCCCCCGCCAGTGGGTCGTGGAACGTGATATGATTTCGCCCCTTGAACCACACCTCCGCCATCTCGGCGACGATGGACAAGGGACCGCCCGCCTCCGTAAACTTCCGACGGCACTCGTCCGCGTCCAATACGCATTTCGTCGTGACTTCCAAGCCAATCGCCGTGAACTTCGGTGGACGAGTTTTGTACACCATCGCCGACGCCATTGGGTCTGAAATGACGTTCCACTCGCGCGCTCCGGGTCCATGTCCATTCCCCGACGTGAACACGCCGCTCATCAGAACGAGTTCCTTCAACAACGACGGGATTTCCGGATCCATCGCAAAGAGGAGCGCGACGTTCGTCAGGGGTCCAATCGCCAACAAGACCACCTCGCCCGGACGCGAGCGAATCGTCTCCTGCATGAACGAGATCGCGCCATACGGCGGGAAGTC
>JAQBWJ010000632.1 GCA_027625215.1 Candidatus Poribacteria bacterium | reverse complement strand
CGAACTCGTTGCGCCAGTCGGGGTAGCCTTCTCGAACAGGAGCGACATACCCGCCCATCTGCGCGAGCGTCGCGTCTTTCAGGATGCCCGGATATCGACGTTCCAACAGGTAGAAGTTCGTGTAGGGTCCAATCCCGATGAGGGTTGCGCCCGATTCGACGCTTTGCTTGAGCAGTTCAATCGCCTCGTCCGGCGGGTTCGGAGACGGTGTGCTCGACTGCCGCCAGTACCGTTGCTCGTCCGGCAGCCCCAAGTCGTGACGATAGTATTCCGGCGAGTTTTCTGCACCCATTTTGACGGGTATCTCGTCGCGCCCCTCAATCTCAAGAACGCGCTTCACATACCCGGTGCGCCTGCCGCCCGTGTCACCAACGACGGTAATCCCCGCGATCTCGACGCCTTCCCACCGCAGCAGCATCGCCAACGCGCACAGGTCGTCCAGATCGCCGCCCAAATCGGTATCAAGATGTATCTTCATTTTTTGGCGATTTCACCCCGCTCAAACCCCGATCCCGACTGATCGGAACGCGGATTTGCGATTGTGGAAAAACGATGCGATAATTTGATTGACTTTGCGTGCAGCGCGATTATTATTATCGCTTGTTCGATGTAAAAAACGCGCCGCTCTCGCCGCGAAAGTCGAACACAGGAATGTCCACCTTTGAAACCACCTTTTGTGAGGGGTTATGCGAGTTGACACATCTGGGTTTTGGACCGCACTTGGTCCTGGACGGCTACGAATGTTCATATGACGCGCTGGCGGACCTGTCGCGCATCTACCAATTTCTCGATGAGTGTCCCGCTCAGATCGGCATGACAAAGATCATGCCGCCCCACATCCAGCGCTACTCCGGGCTGAAACCAGAAGACTGGGGCATTTCCGGGTTCGTCATGATCGCGGAAAGCCATATCAGCATCCACACGTTCCCGGAAAAGCAGTACCTCAGCCTCGACATCTTCTCCTGCAAAGCGTTCGACATCGCTCAAGCGATTGAGCTCGTCTCCAACGCATTCGGTATCGACCACTACGAACATCAGGTGTTCGACCGTGGGCGGGAGTTCCCTCACAACATGCGGCGTTCGGCGCACATCGTCGGCGCGGATCGAGCGCAGGTGGTTGAAGGCGTTCACATGAGCCCTTCGAACGGCTACCGCTTGACCTCGGCGCGTTGACCTGCGCCCCAATAAGCGAGCAATCGCGTCGTCAACTTCGCGGCGACGAGATCGCATCCGGGCGGGTGCGGAGACGGGATGAACTCAACCACGTCCGCGCCCGCCACTCGGCATTTCGACTCGATGAATACCGCCCGCATCGCCTCCATCGTCTGACGCCAAGACAACCCGTCCGGCTGCGGCGTTCCCGTGCTGGGGATGATCGACGGGTCGAGCCCGTCCACGTCCAGCGTGAAGTAGATCTCGCCTTCCAACGCACCCAGCAGCCTCATCGCCTCGTCCCACCGCTCAGGCAGGTTGTGGGCGAAGAACGTCGTGATGCGGTCGCCGTCGCGCGCGAGTACGTACTCCGCCTTCGATAGGCTGCGGATGCCGATCTGGATGAGCGTCGCGCCTTCGTCCCACAACCGCTTCATCACCGCGCCGTGCGACCATCGCTCGCCGTCCAGTTCATCGGCTAGATCAGCGTGGGCATCCAACTGAACGATGGTGAGGCGGCTTACGTCTTCCACCAGACCCTTTACCGCGCCGTACGTCAGTGAGTGTTCGCCGCCGAGCGCCAGCGTGAACGTTCCGCGATAGGCTTTAAACCTTTCGGTGATCGCGTCGAGACACGCTTTGATTGGCAGGCTCGCGTCCATGACAACAGGTGTCGCGGTATGAATCAGCGGGTACGTCTCGAAGTCGATTTCCGTCTCTTCATCGAAAAACTCGATCTGACTCGTTGCGTGGAGGAGCGCGGCGGGACCGCCGTCCGTCCCCTTGCCGTAGGAGACGGTGCGCTCGAACGGGACGGGCACGACAACGGCGTCCGCTTGATCCAGCGAAACGTTCAGCAGCGCGAGGAACGGAATGTCGCGTTCGTTTGGCATGATCCGATCACCCCTGAAGACGACGTTTACGTTCGAGTGCGGCGCGGATCAGGAGGGGCCATGCGATCGTCGCGTCGGTCGTCACTTCGGCGAAACGCCCGCCTTCACTCGGCGGGATGAACTTGCCCCACGACACGCCCTCCGAGTACGTGCAGCCGCTCAACCCGCCCCAATGCACCGGCTCAGGACAAATACGGACGGCATACCGGATGCGCGGGATCGAAAACTCGGTGCCAAGCCGCATGTTCATGATCTCAACAAACGGGCTGATCTGCTGCCCCCAGTTGCGCGGGACACCTCCGCCAATCGTGAAGATGCCGACCCGCTTCGCGCTCATCAGCCGTTTGGCGAAGTCGTACAGGTCGCGGTAGGGCTGGAAGTTGGGGATCGGGTTGAAGAAGGCGTCGAGGTCGTCCGCGCGGGAGGCGGCGTTGGCGTCGTTTAGGAAGAACGTCGCAATGTCCAAACCGAGTTCCGAGTCCGTGAACGCGGGGACGTACACGGGAACGTCCCGCTCGTACGCGCACCCCAATATACTCGGCATCATCTCGTTCGCCACCAACCGCTCGCCGAACGCGCGATTCAGTTCGTGGGACGACATCGGGCGGTCGCGCTCCCAATCGGTCAGCACGGAGCCGATCAGGTCGTTCGTGTCGCGGAGGTTCGCTTCCATCTCGAGCGTATCGTAGACGCGGTTGTAGCCGCGTTCGTAGAG
>JAQBWJ010000631.1 GCA_027625215.1 Candidatus Poribacteria bacterium | reverse complement strand
GTCGGGTATCCCGGCGTTGGGTTTTACGATCGCGATATCTACGTCGTCCACATGCTCCAAGCGACGCTGGGAGGGTTGAACTATCCCGGCGGTCGTCTCTATCAGGAGTTGCGCGACCGTCAGTTGGTCTATGAGGTGAGCGCGGAGTTGCAGTCCGGTTTCGACACGGGGATGCTCCACCTTTACGCGGCGTCCGACCCCGACCGCGCAGACGAACTGCTCGCCGTCATCGACCGCGTCGTGACCGACCTACAATCGACTCCCGTGTTAGACGACGAACTGCGTCGCGTCCGCCAGATGTGTCTCGCCGACTTCCACATCCACCTGCAAACGCACGAAGACCGCGTGTTCCGTTTCGCCCTCGATTACCTCTACGACATCGACGCCGACGAGATTGAACAGTACCCCAACCGCATCCGCGCGATCACCGCGCCCGACATCCAACGCGCGGCGCAGACCTACCTCGACCGCTCGAAGCGCGTCGTCAGCCTCGTGACGCCCTTGAAACATCCGCGCGACCGTCGTTAAATGTGCCCCAATGCACCCGACTTCATCGAAAGGAAATGACGATGCCCCGACTGATGACCTCCTCGTGGACGCTCCACCGCGCGCTCGGACCGATGTACAAGGCTTCTGCCGACGATCCGACCAAGTTCGTCCCCAACTCGGACAAACCTGGCGAAATTGACCTGCTTGACCTCCCCGCGAAACTGTCTGGGCTCGGCATCGGCGAGTTGGAGGTCTGCCACTTCCACTTCCCGCGAGTCGACAAGTCGTACATCGCCGAGTTCCGCGCCGCGTTGAAAGACGCCGACGTGAAACTGTTCAGTGTGTTGATCGACGACGGCGACATCACCCATGCGGACGAGGCGGCGAGGGCGCAGTCGGTTGAGTGGATCAAGTCGTGGTTGGAAGTCACATCGGAAGTTGGGGCGACGCACGCGCGGGTCATCGCGGGCAAGACGGACATCACCCTCAAAGGCGCGGCGACGGACGATCCGACGATTCAAGAAAGCGCGAAACACCTCCGCGCCTTGTCCTCATTCGCCAAAGAACGCAGCGTGCAGGTCATTACCGAGAACTTCCTTGCCCTGACAAAACGACCGGAGCACGTGCTCGGCATTTTGGAACTGTGCGAGGGCTCCGTCGGGCTGTGCTGCGACTACGGCAACTACAAGGGCGACACGAAGTACGACGATCTCGCTGCGATCATGCCTCACGCGACCTCGATGCACGCAAAGGCGGACTACAAAGAGGCGGGGCGAATGGAACGCGCCGACTTCGAGAAGTGCCTCGACCTCAGCAGACAGAACGCCTTCGAGGGTCCCTACTCGTTGATATTCGATGGACCCGGCAGCGAATGGTCAAGTCTGGAAGAAATCCGCGATGCGGTGAACGCGCGCATCGCGTGATTGAGTTGGGGAGGGTGTGGAAAATGACGCCGGGCGACCAGTCGGTCGCCCCAACGTGTTAGGAGAAGTCGAACGTATCGTCCTCGCGGGCGATGAGGATTTCCAACTTGGAATCGGGATACAGTTCATCGCGGTAATGTTCCGCGCGGAGGTGGAGCTCCTTGACGAGCACTTCCGAGTGGCTCGGGTCGTGTTGTCCCAAAATCAACCGCTTCACATTCGCCTGCACAGCGAAATCGACGCCGATGAGCGCGGAACTGTGTCCCCAATCCTCTTTCACGAACGATTCGAACAACGTGTATTGCGCGTCGAAGTAAAGCAAGTCGGCATCCTTGAAGTAGCCGACGAAGTAGTCGATCTCTTCCTGACTCGGGTTTTTGTACTCGGAGTCCGAGGCGAAAACGAACACCTTGTCGCCCCACTCCACCCGAAATCCGTAGGCGTCTCCGGGATGCTTCAACAGGAACGGCGTGATCTTGAACTTGCCGATCTCGAATGTCTCATCCACCGTCGGTTCGTAAAAAAACTTCTTGGACGCCATCACTTGGAAGGGTATCGGGAAGTACGCCTGCACCTGTAGACCGACCATCCGCTCTTCCAGTCCCCCATGGAGACCGTAAAAGTGTAGGTTGTTTCCAGGAATGTATGCCGGAATGAAGAAAGCGAAGCCGCACGTATGGTCGTGATGATGGTGGGAAAACAGGATGTGCGCGACGCCCTGACCTTTGGGGAACATCGAACCTGGGCGTCCCATGAGCGACAATCCCAACCTTCGCATCCCCGACCCGGCGTCCAACACGAGTAGCGTCTCGCCGTCGCTTACTTCGACGCAACAGGTATTGCCGCCGATGATACGTCGGTCCTCTTCCGGCAATCCGCCGATAAACCCGTCGATCTGCTCGTCGGAATTCAACGGCACGCCGTTGGCTTGCAACAGGACGGCGCGTAGTTTCGTGTCGTATTCCGCCGTCGTGAACGGCGCGGGGATGTTACCCTGAACACCCCAAAGCGTCACTTTCATTAAAAAAACCCCGTTGGACACTCCTCAATCGGCAACGCGGAGCGTCAAGAGCGGCAACCGTCCACCCCCGCCGAGCAGGGACGAACGGGTAGATCAATTACTCTTCCCCGCGCACCATTCTTGTCGATTTCGCCGAATGTGTCAACCTCATGGTCATCAAGATCGCATCGTCCCCCACATACGTCTGTCTCCGCATCCGTTTACCGCCGTGCTGATTTCGATTTTCGCCGCAACGATAGGTATGTATAATGGGCCTCAGGCTACAACGAACGCCCCACAGAACCGTCAATCGAAGAAGTGACTACCATGAGGAAACATCGCCGCCAACAACCGGAA
>JAQBWJ010000630.1 GCA_027625215.1 Candidatus Poribacteria bacterium | reverse complement strand
GTCGAATTGATCCGCCTGTTGAGCCTCCCGCCGGAAGCGGTGCGCGAGCCGAAGACGCACAACGAAGCGCACTTCATCCGATTGGGCGTCGGACGCGCCGTGTACGCCTACCGATTGGCGTACGGCGAACTGCCGGAGTCGCTCGCCACGCTGATCCTCGCGGGGTTGATGGAAGCGCGTTACCTGAACGACGAGAACGGTTATCCGATCCTTGCGCGTCTCGAAGGCGAGTACTTTGTCTTTGAAAGCACCGCGCCGGACGGCTGGACACACCGCCTTCAAGGTCTCGACGCGCGCCGATAACGAGCGCGGCTTACTCATCGCGCCACATCCGACGGATCGGGACTTGCGTCGCGGTAAGTTCAAAGTAAGCGTCGTCGCCGTCCGACCAATGGGGCACGGTGCGGGCGTCCCGGTCCCAAACGACTTTGCCGCTCCGAACGGTCAACGCGCATTCCAAGCGGTCGTTGCCGTCGATTCGTCCCCAGCCGCAATCGCGATAGGCGAAGTCGCCTTTCAGGTTGCGAAGCGCCGCCACGTCCGCCTCCGCGCCGACCGTGAGCGTGCCGAGTTCCGTTCGGCGGATCGCCTTCGCAGGCGTCACCGTCGAACGGTAGACCACCTCCGACAGCGGCATCCCCATTGCCAAACATTTCGACATCGTATCGAGCATGCTGTGGACGTGCCCGTTGATGTTGCCCATGTGGAGGTCGGTGCTGATCGAATCGGGTGGAAAGCCCTGTTCGAGGGCGGGAACGGCGTTGCGATACCAGAAACTCGCCGCTCCATGTCCCAGATCGAAGTGGATGCCGCGCTCGCGCGCCTCGAACATGTAGTCGTACACCTTGCCGTTCGAGTCGATGACGGGGAACTGTCGCGCGAAGACGTGCGTGTGGATGTCGCCGGGACGCAACTTCTTGAGGATGAGGTCGGGGTACGGACGTTTGGGCGGTCGGGGCCAAAAATCGACCATGACGGGCATCCCGCAGAGATCACCCGCCTCCACCGCGAGTTCGACGGACGCCCACGGCGGATGTTCCGCGTCGAACGGGTCGCGCACCCAGTAGTGCGCCGTCTTGATGCCGACGCAGACTTGGCTGAACGCGGACGCCGTCTCCGCCGCCTTGCGCGGATCAAGGTTCGCTACGACCTGCTCCGGGTCGCCCATGCCGGGCGCGGAGATGTTCACGTAGGCGAGGATGCGCGTTACAGAGGCGCGCATGACGTTCTCGTAGAAGTCGGCGAACTCGTCGTGTCCCGCCGTCCCCGTATCGACGCAGGTCGTGACGCCCTCTTTCAGGAAATGCGCGTCCGCGTTCAGCGAGCCGACGCCCCAGTGCCGCGTGTGATAGGCGTGCGTGTGAATGTCGATCAGTCCCGGCACGACGATCAGCCCGGTCATATCGACGACGTGTTCCGCCGAATCCGACGGAATAGACGCGGCGACGGCGGCGATGCGGTCGCCGCGAATGCCAACGTCGAACGTCCCGTCGATGCGGTTCGCGGGATCAAGGACGTGTCCGCCTTTGAGCAACAGGTCAAGCGTTTTCATGGGCGCGTTCCGGTCTCCCTCCCCCTCGAACTCACGGTTTATAACGCAACACCGATTCGCTGCCGCCGATGTTCTCCGCGTCGATGAACGTCCCGTACAGTTCCGGTCGCCGCTGGACCCAGTTCACGTCGCGGAAGCAACCGCCGTTCCACGTCCGATAACCGTCATCGAGGTTCACGGACGCGAGAACGAAGTCGCGGTCGCCTTCGTTCCACGCGAGAATGTCGCCCTTGCGGTCGATGACACAACTGCCGAGCGACGTGTTCCGCGCGATCACCATGCACAGTTGGGTATCGATGGCGTGCGCTCGCTGGATCGCCTTCCAACGGTCTTCGCTGTAGATCGGCGAACCCGGCGACCAGCGGTCGGAGCGATGATCGCCCATGATCGGCATCAGCAGGAAGTCCGCGCCGTTCAACCCGATCATGCGCGACGATTCGGCGGCGGAACTGTCCATGCAGATATTGCAGCCGATCCGTCCGAGCGGCGTCTCCCACACGGGGAACTCCGCTCCGGGCAGGATGCCGCTGTCGTCTTCGCCGCCGACGGCGAGGTGCACCTTGCGGTAGACCCCCTCAACCTCGCCGTCCGTCCCGATCAGGACGGCGCTGTTGTACACCGCGTCCCCGTCGCGCTCAAACATGCCGAGCAGCAGTCGTAACGAGTGGCGTTTCGCCAGTTCACGGAACGGCAACGTCTCCGGCGCATCGACCGACACGGCGAGGTCGAGCGCACTGCCCTTCAAGTGCCACTGGAGCGCGATTTCAGGCAGGATGATGAGGTCGGGGGTTTGTTGAGCCGCCGCCTCGCAGAGCGGGAGATAGAAGTTGATGTTGTCTTGTATCTCGTTGAAGGGACCGCGCCGCGCCCCGACCTTCCCCGTCACGACGGCGACGTTCACGGGCGGGCGCGATTCGGGCAGCGCAACGGCTTCGACCGTCGGCATCGACCAGACGACCCGCCCTGTCGCCGACCAGCGGAACATGCTTTGAACGATCATCTGCGTCGCGTCGTTCGGCGCGACGACGGTGCGTGAAAACCGAATGTGACTCGGCACGACCGTCGTGGGAAGCAGGTAGTCCCACTGTCGAGGGGCATTGTCCGACTCCCAAGTGATCTTGCATCGCAGGTCGTCTCGCGGGGAGCCCACATCGTCGCTCACGGACGCCGCCCATTCGACGCGGTACGCCGTTCCACCCGACACGCCCGCGACAACCA
>JAQBWJ010000629.1 GCA_027625215.1 Candidatus Poribacteria bacterium | reverse complement strand
CGAGGGCGTGGTTGCCTCGTTCGTGTTACATTAACGGCGCAAATCTGAGAGCGGGTACAACTTCTCCCGAACGATGTTGCCCGGTCAGAAACGACGCTCTTTCGTCCGATCTAACGGGCGAAAACTCAATGAACACGCCATCTCTCGCCACACTTCATCACATGAACCCGCTGCCCGATGCGCTTGGCGGCGAGGACAAAACCGTCCGACGAGACAGTGTTGAACGCGAACATCTCGTAGTGGCACGGGATGACGACGCCCGCCCCGATCTCACTGCCGAGTCGAGTCGCTTCCGCGCCCGATAAATTGCCCGCGACGCCGCGCTTCGGGTCGCGCCCGTTGATCGGGAGGATCGCCGCGTCGATTTTCCACTTCGTCAGCCAATCGACCATCCCATCGAACAACATCGTGTCGCCGCTATGGTAGATCGTCGCGCCGCCGACTTCGATCACGTACCCCTGAAAGCGGTGGTTGCCGTTGTCGTCCGTTTCAAGTTGCTCGTGTGCGGCGGGGACGGCGTGAAATGTGAACCCGTCCGTTTCCAACGACTCGCTTGCGTTGAGCGTCGTGAGTCGGAGCGGGTCGCACTGAAACCGCTCGGCGGCGAAGTCGCGGTTGGCGGTCGGGACGATCACCGTGAGGTCGGGGTTCGCGCTCATCAAAGGGATGACCGTTTCGCCGTCGAGGTGGTCGGTATGGTTGTGGCTTGAGGTCGTCACGTCGATGAAATCGAGCCGCGCGGGGTCGATGATGCGCTCCGTCATGCGGACGTGCGGCTTGTTTGTGGCGGCGTACTTGGTCGTCAGCGAGTCGGAGAGGTAGGGGTCGATCAACAGATGCCGCCCGTTCCACTGAACGAGATAGCCGCTCTGCCCAAGCCACCAAAGATGGACGGCGGTTGAGCCGCGCGTCTCGTTCACGCTGGCGAGAAAAGCGTCGTCTTGCAAAACGGGGCGAATCATCCGGTCGTCCTAGTCGTGGTGCGGGAGTCAAATCGGCTTTACTGCGGACGATTTTCGCGGACACGATTGAAGGCGTCAACCGTCTTTTCCAACCGCACCACGCCCAAAACATCGGCGCATCATGTCACAACCAACGGAACCGTCCATCACGCACCGCGACGTGTGGCTTCTTGCCGCGCCGCTGATTCTGTCGAACTTGTCGATCCCTCTGTTGGGCGCGGTCGATACGGCGGTGGTCGGGCGGTTGGCGGACGCATCGCATTTGGGTGGCGTCGCCATCGGAGGGCTGCTGTTCAGTTACCTGTACTGGGGGTTCAGTTTTTTGCGGATGGGCACGACGGGGCTCACCGCGCAGGCGTTCGGCGCGAACGACGCCGATGAAGTCCGCGCGTCGTTGGGGAGGGCGATGCTTGTCGCGGTAGTGGGCGGCATCGGGTTGTGGGCGTTGCAGGGGGTGGCGATGTCCGTCGCGTTCCCTATTCTCGACGCGAGCGCCGAAGTCGAAGCCCATGCGCGGGAGTACGTGCGCTATCGCATCTGGGGCGCTCCCGCCGCGCTCGCCAACTTTGCGGTGTTGGGTTGGTTGTTCGGGGTGAGGCGGACGCGGGAAGTCCTCATCATCCAACTGGCGCAGAACTTCACGAACATCGCGCTCGACATTTGGTTCGTCGTGGGACTGGGATGGGGCGTCGGGGGAGTCGGCGCGGCGACGGCGATCTCGCAGTATGTCGGCGGCGTGATGGGATTGGTCTTCGTCGCGCGGATCGTTCGTACGTTGGATGGTCGGTGGGAACTGTCGCGCCTGTTCGACACAACCGCCCTCAAAACGCTGTTCCGCGTCAACCGCGATATCTTTCTGCGTACGCTCGCGTTGATCACATCGTTCGCCTACTTTACGAACCGAAGCGCGCAGTTCGGCGACGAGACGCTTGCCGCGAACGCAATTCTTCAAACATTTCAAGGGTTCCAAGCGTTCGGGCTGGACGGACTCGCGCACGCAGCGGAGATACTCGTCGGGAACGCGCTCGGCGCCCGGAACGTCGCGGCGTATCGCCGAGCGGTGCGCGTGACGACGATTTGGGCTGGAGGCGTCGCGGTCGCCTACGCGCTGATCTTTTGGATATGCGGCGGGTGGATGATCGACCTGATGTCTACTTTAGAGGACGTGCGGCGCATTTCGAAACAATACCTCGCGTGGGCGATCATCTCTCCGCTCGTCTCCGTGTGGAGTTTCCAACTGGACGGCATCTTCATTGGCGCGACGCGCGGCGACGCGATGCGGAACGGCATGTGGGTCGCGCTGATCGCGTTCGTTGGACTTTCGCTGTCGTTGACGGGACCGCTCGGCAATCATGGGTTGTGGCTCGCATTTCTGCTGTTCATGGCGGTTCGCGCCGCGATGTTGGTGGCGTACTACCCTTCCATCGCGCGGTCGGCAATGAACGATGCACAGGGCATGTCGCATCGTTGCGAATCTTGATCGAGTTGTCGCATTTACGCGAATCGAGGTGGCGACGGCTTTTCGATTAAGTACTGTCTCGTTTTCTGTATCAATGCGTCGCGTAAATGCGACGACCTGCCATCTCCGAACCGTCGCTCAGACCGCTCTTTCACCACAATCGGGCATTCTGTGGAGTGACTTCACCGACTCCGTAACTTGGCACGATTCATGTATTCATGCTAACCATGAACTTTAAGGTGGTCGTGACGCGACGACTCGGCGAAACACATGGACTGCCACTAGTGGTCTGTCAGGGTAAAGAATGAGCCTAATTCTGCCGTACTTCCTGTTGAGGGAGGACGCGCGA
>JAQBWJ010000628.1 GCA_027625215.1 Candidatus Poribacteria bacterium | reverse complement strand
TACGACGGCGACGGCGGACTCGGCTACTTCCCCTGCCGCGACGCCACCCTCGCCGCCATCGACAAGGCGAAGGAACACGGCATCGCCATCGTCGGCACAACGAATCACGGGCATTTCGGCGCGGCGGGAATCTACTCCCGCATGACGCTCGAACACGACCTGCTGACGTGGGTCACGTCCGGGCATCAGATGGGTTTGGGACAGGGCGCGCCCTTCGTGACGGCGGCGGGCGGCTCGCCGATGTCGTACAGCACTCCGACAGGCGACGAAGACCCGTTCGTCCTCGACTTCGGCGCCGTCCACGATCTGTACGTCGGCGAATCGAACCGCGAGGCGATCAGCAAGTTGGGTCCCAGCACCGTCTTCCGCTCCGTTGGGTTGGGGATGATCTGTCAGTCGTGGGGCGGGTTTTTGCAGGGCGTCCCGTTCGGCAAAGCGCCGGAGTCGCGCGTGTGGGAAGGGGCGAATCAGGGGTCGCTGCTGATAACCTTCCGCATCGACCTGTTCATGGACCCCGCCGAGTTCAAGGCGAACATGGAGGCGTACTCGAACGCGATCCACAAGTTGGAACCGCTCGTCGGGTTCGACGCGGTCTACATGGCGGGTCAGTTGGAGGCGGAACGTGAACGCGCCAACCGCGAGGCGGGCGTACTCATCGGCGACCGACACCGACAGCAGATGGAGAAGTTGGCGGATGAGTTCGGGTTGACGGTTCCCTGGTGAACGACACAAGAGGTAGTGTGTGGGCGGGACGGCGGAAACACATCGTTGAGGAGAGAAACAGAGCGATGAAACGGCTCGCGTTTGAGGGGTTTTATGCGTGGTCGGTGTTCAGCGACGCGCGGCAGATGGACTTCAACGGACACGTATGGGTGCGAGAGGGTGGAAACGTCCTCATCGACCCCGTGCCGATGTCGGGTGCGGATTTCGCGCAGTTAACGGGACTCGGCGGCGCGGCGCTCATCGTCATCACAAACCGCGATCACGAGCGGGACGCTGCCCCGTTCAAGGCGAAACTTGGGGCGGAGATTGTCTGTCACGAAGCGGACGCTGCGTTGCTCGAACACGCGCCGGACAGAACGGTCGGTCACAACGAGGAGATCGTGCCGGGACTGCGGACGGTGCATCTGGAACACGGAAAGAGTCCCGGCGAGATGGCGTTGTATTGGCAGGAGCTCGGCGTGATGCTCGTTGGGGACATCGTCAGTGGCGCGCCTGTCGGGAAGTTGTCGCTGTTGCCGGACGAGAAGTTGGACGATCCGGCGAAGGCGGCGCAGGAGTTGCGTCAACTGTTCTTCCATCATTGGGACGCGCTGCTGGTCGGCGACGGGCACTCGTTGCTGTCGGGAGCGAAGGAGGCGTTGTACGCCTGCCTCGAAGCGCGGACGGACTTCTACTTCAACCGCATCAATTTCGATGAGGTGGAGTGGCATGACGGCAGATCACACGGCAAATACGGCGCGGACGAAAAGCAGATCGGCGACCTCATCGGCGCGCGGCATATCGGGCACGACTTCGTCCGATTGCAACCGGGCAAGCACCTCTGTCCGTTGCACTGGCACTTGCGCCAGGAAGAACTGTTCATCGTGTGGGAGGGATCGGCGACGATGGTGACGCCGCGCGGCGAGTGGGTCGTGCGCCGCGGCGACTTCATCGCGTTCCCGGTGGGACCGACCGGAGCGCACAAGTTCTACAACCACTCGGACGAGCCCGTCGTGTTGCTCGCAATGGGGGCGAACGAAGACTCGGAGGTCTGCTACTACGGCGACTCCAACAAGGTCGGCGTCTACGGGCGACACAGATTCGGTCTTTTCCGCGCGAAGGACGCAGTCGGCTACTTTGAAGGCGAAGACGTGTGATTCGGCTGAACGCGCGGGCGAAAATCAACCTGTACCTCGACGTGCTGGGGCGGATGCCGAGCGGGTATCACGCGATTGAGACATTGTTTCAGTCGATAGACCTTGCCGACACATTGGAGGTCGAGAAGGCGTCCGTCGGCGTTGAGGTGCGGTGCGACGATCCGGGCGTGCCTCTTGGCGACGCGAACCTAGTCGCAAAAGCAGCGCGGGCGTTCTTCGGGTTCACGGGGATCGACGGTGGGGTCGTCGTTCGGTTGACGAAGCGCATCCCGATGGGAGGCGGACTCGGCGGCGGGAGCGCGGATGCCGCCGGAACGCTCGTCGCACTGAATCAACTCTACAAGACGCACTTCCCCATCGACACGTTGGAGCGGATCGGCGCGACGCTGGGAGCGGACGTGCCGTTCTGCGTGAGAGGCGGGACGGCGTGGGGCATCGGCGCGGGGACGGCTCTGACGCGGGTTGACCCGCTGCCCCCATATCATGTGTTGGTCGTGAATCCGGGCGTCCATGTCGATACGGGGTGGGCGTATCGGGCGTTGGGATTGCCGTTTCTTGGCGCGTCGAACGCGATAGATGATGTTCGACTTGACCGACCCCATCCTAACCTTCCCCTGCGAGGGGAAGGGACCCGGAGGGTGATTCGTTTGACCACTCGCGCCGACGGTGTTAGAATTGTCGGCGATTGGGCGACGAGATCGCCGGATCGTCCCGCTTGGAACGCCTTTGAGTCCGTCGTGTTTGAAGCGCATCCGGTGTTGAGGACGATTCGGGATGCGTTGCGCGATCACGGCGCATTCGCGTTGATGAGCGGATCGGGCGCGACGGTGTTCGGCGCGTTCGATTCTCACGATGCGATGCGCGACGCCGCCGAGTCGTTTCGCGGTCGTTACCACACCGTTGTCGAAACGACCTTC
>JAQBWJ010000627.1 GCA_027625215.1 Candidatus Poribacteria bacterium | reverse complement strand
ACAAACGGCAGTTGGATTCTGGCGGGCGGCGGCTTCCAATACGCGCCGCAAACGCTTCAACCGCGCGTCGAGATTCGCCCGAACCGCATTCATCGGATCGGATCGGGTCCCGTGCAGTTCTACCCGACGGGGATGAAGATTCAGATTTACACGATGACGGGTCGATACGTTGACGAGTTGGAGATCGACGGCAAATGGGACGCAAAGAACGCTCGCGGCGAAACGGTCTCGCCGGGCGTCTATTTCTACGTCGCCGAAGACGACAACGGCTTCCGCGAAACGGGAAGGCTGGTGCTTCGATGACGGGAAAATGGCTCAAAGGTTCATGGATCGCGGGACTCGTCGCAGGACTGCTCGTCATCGGATGGTTCGGCTGCGGTGAAGACGCCGATCCGGGCGAATACTCGCTGCCGGACGGTCTTTCCGTTCAAGACTTCCCCATTGCAAACGGCGCGGTGTGGGCGTACTCGAACGCCGCTAATCCGGCAGAGCAGTACCGCATCACCGTTGAGGGAACGCGGAGCGTCAGCGGAGAGCATACGTGGAAATTCGTTCACACGCAGTTGGATGAGAGCGGCACGCCGCTCTTGGGTCAGGCGCCGCCTCCGAGCGACTACTACTCGGCGAACGGGCTACACGTAAGATTGAGCGCGTTGACAGCGGCTCCGGGTATCTTCTCGCGCGCGGCGTTCGTGAACGCGCCGACCGTGTTCAAGGCGGCGGCTGTCGGTCCGAATCCGGTGGCGAACACCTATGTCTTCAAGTCGATTGGCGACAACCTCAAACGGTTGGAAGACGACGATCCCGTCCGCTACGACGAACTCGAAGCCGACACGGACGGCGTTTGGATTGAGATTGCGTCCGAAGCGTTGTTGACGGATGAGAGCCTCAACTTCCAAAAACATCTCCCGCTGCGGCGTGTATGGGAGTTTCCATTACAGACTGGGCGACGTTGGATCGTCTTCCGATCTCAGGAACTGCCGCGCGTGCCCCGCGACCCTCAGCCGCAGATTCTCGCGGAACGAGTGGTGCGAGGCGTCGAAAACGTCGACACGCCGGGATATTCCGGCGCGGCGTTTCTAGTTGAGGAATGGGTCGTCGGGTTGAAGAAGGATGAGGACGGCAACACAGTCATCCCCTCGTTGGAGGACGAAGACGGCGACAGCGTGCCGCAACGAGGCGCGGCGACCGGACGTTATTGGGTCGCCAAAGGCGTCGGCGTCGTCAAATACGAGTACGAGTTTGTCAATCTCGGTCCTCCCGCCGCGTTCGAGCGCAAAACGTTCGAGCTCACCCGCTACACGATCCCAACGCGAACGCTCGCGGACGTGAAATCGGACTCGGAATAAGAGACTCATGCCGGATTTTTCTCATTTCGATCTTACGGGGCGCAACGCCCTCGTCACGGGCGGCAGCAAGGGGCTTGGACACGGCATCGCCGTCGGCTTGGCGCGCGCGGGAGCGACTGTCGCCGTCCTCGCGCGAACGGAATCGACCGTTGAGACAGCCGTGAGCGCGCTCCAAAAATTCGGCGGTGAGGCGCACGGCTTCATCGGCGATGTCGGCAGTGTCGCGTCAATCCGCGAGGTGTTCGCCCAAGTGCGAGAGACGTTCGACGGGCGGCTCGATATCCTCGTGAACGCGGCGGGCGTCAACGTCCGCGTCCCGACACTCGACTACACCGAAGAACAGTACGACATGGTCCTCGACGTAAACCTGAAGGGGACGTTCTTCTGCTGTCAAGAGGCGGGACGGCTGATGATCCCTCAGAAGTACGGACGGATCATCAACATCGGCTCGTTGACAAGCGCCGTCGGGATGGGGACGCTCTCACCGTACGGGGCGTCGAAGATGGGCGTTGTGTCGATCATGAAGCAACTCGCCGTCGAGTGGGGTCCGCACAACATCAATGTGAACGGCATCGCGCCGGGTTGGTTCGAGACCGACCTGAACCGCAAGGCGCTGTTCGAGCGTCCGGGATGGCGGGACATGCTGCTTGACCGAATGCCGTTGGGTCGTTCCGGCGATCCGGAAGACTTGGCGGATGTCGCCGTGTTCCTCGCCTCCGACGCGGCGCGTTACGTCACCGGGCAGATGATCTATGTGGATGGCGGGTTCCTGTCGGGGTGGCACGCCGGGCTCGTTCCAAAGGCGTGACGCGCCTCTAATCCCGCCGAACCGTCGCATCGACGCGCGGCAACTGCATGATGCTCAATTCGCCGGACGCCGTTGCAATCTGAACACTCCCGCCCGTCGCATCGAACTCATCCAAAATCCGCGCGTATAGTTGGTCTTTCGTCAGCCGACGCGCTTTATAGTCCGTCACGTAGCGGAGCGTGTAGGTAAGCCAGTTTTCATCCGCTGTCATCGTGACCATCGGCGTGACGCGAGCGTTTTCGATACGGTACTTCTTGACGATGCTCGACCACTCGTTGGCGGCGTCGTTCGCGTAATCGCCGACGGTTTCTTCGAGGACATGTTGCAGGATATCGCGCGTTTGAGTCCTCTCGCTGTCGTGCCGTACAGGGACGGTCAGTTCATCCCACAAAAACGGGAAATCCGCCGAGTAGTTGAAGACGGGCTCCTTGAACACGAAACTGTTGGCGATTCGCACGATCCTGCCAGTATACAGATCCCCCTTCACCCACTGACCGCACTCCATCATCGTCGTTCGCAGGATGCCGATATCGATCACGTCGCCGACAATTCCGCCCAACTGCACCCGGTCGCCGACGTGATAGAACCCACCGAGCGCGACGGCGATCCATCCGGCGGAACT
>JAQBWJ010000626.1 GCA_027625215.1 Candidatus Poribacteria bacterium | reverse complement strand
GGGGGAAGGGCCCGTCGTACCTCCCGCCGTTGTTTCACGCGGATGCTTGCCGTGAAACTCTCCGACTTCGATTACCACCTCCCCGACGAACTCATCGCGCAACGTCCTGCGGAGAGGCGGGATGGGTCGCGGTTGATGGTCATTCACCGCGAGACGGGGGAGATTGAGCATCGGCGGTTTCCCGACATCACCGAGTACCTGCGGCGGGGCGATGTGTTGGTGCGGAACAACACGCGGGTCATTCCGGCGCGGCTGTTCGGGGTGAAAGTCAAAACGGGCGGGCGGGTTGAACTGCTGTTGATCCGTCCGTTGGGCGGCGGCGTGTGGGAGACGTTGGCGCGACCGGGACGACGGCTCTCGGCAGGGACGCGGCTGACGCTCGGCGAAGGGTTGCTTCACGCCGAAGTCGTCGGGCGGGACGGCGAGACGTTCCGCGTGCGGTTCGAAGAGGTCGCCGACTTCGACGCGCGGTTGGATCGGGCGGGGAAGATTCCGCTGCCGCCGTACATCAACCGCGAGGCGGACGCCGCCGACTGCGAACGTTACCAATGCGTCTACGCCGACGTGAACGGAGCCGTCGCCGCGCCGACCGCCGGGTTGCACTTCACGCCGGAACTGTTCGACAATCTGAAGACGCGCGGGATCGACGCGGTCGATGTGACGTTGCACGTCGGGTTGGGGACGTTTCAACCCGTACAGAACGAGAACCTCGATGAGACGCGGCTGCACGGTGAATGGGCGTCGTTATCGGAGGACGCGGCGCGGAGGTTGCGCGGAGTGAAGGCGTCGGGCGGACGGATCGTGGCGGTGGGAACGACGAGCGTGCGGACGCTGGAAACGGCGGCGCGCGGCGGGACAATCCAACCCTACGAGGGGACGACCGACCTGTTCCTCAAGCCGGGCGACATGTTCCACGCGACGAACGCGCTTGTCACGAACTTTCACCTGCCGAAATCGTCGCTCTTGATGCTCGTCGCGGCGTTCGCGGGGTATGATTTGATGCGACGCGCCTACGACACGGCGGTCGCGGAACGGTATCGGTTTTACAGTTACGGCGACGCGATGTTGATTGTTTGAAAGGACGCGAAAACGTTGGAACCGTTAATCCAATTTGTCCCGTTTATCCTGATCTTCGTGCTGTTCTATTTCCTGATTATCCGCCCGCAGCAGACGCGCGAGAAGAAGCACAAGCAGATGCTCGCCGAACTGAAAAAGGGCGATCTCGTCGTGACGCAGGGCGGCATTCACGGGCGCGTCGAAGGGTTCACCGACAACGGCGACACGGTTCAAGTGCGGATCGCCGAGGGCGTCAAGGTGGATGTGCAGCGGGCTTCGATTACGTTTTTGAAGAATGGCGGGGAGTTGGTCGAGGGGTAAGCGTTCTCTTCTTTCCCGCTATGCCGCTGTCGATTACATAGGGCTGGCTTTGATCATTGCAATCGCGAGTTGACCTGAATCAGGCGACCGTGAGAGCGTATCCATACGTGTCTCCCACCACTCACATTCCGTTAGCCGCTCATCCATTAATGGACTGGAACTACCCGTGCTTCTGACAGTTCGGTGACCGACGCACGTCGGTCGTAGTTATACGTTGACAACTATGGAAGATGGAATGCTACTTACGGAATCGTAATTTCCTGAGAACGTAGGTGGTTCAATATCCGAGTTTTGACTCGGACACTTTTGATACTCTCGATAGGTTGGTCAATGTAATGACCTTCTTTGAGCCACTTATCAAACGCCCATTTCAAATGAACGTAAGCGATTTGCGGTAAGAATACCAATCGGATCACTCTTCGTTTCTCAGAATCAAAGTCTTCGATCGAGTCCTTGTAACGAAGATGACTACCTTCGTTCACACGTGTTACATCTGAATCTTGAACTTTCATGTCGCCCTCAATTGTTTCGATTGATCTCCGACCCCCAATCCATCCAATTTGTGCAGAGATATAGACATCACCAACTTCATATAACATCGGGCGAAACTGATGGGCGTGACCGTCTCGGATTACACTCCACAGCGTTGCTGTAGCCTCAGCATACGCACGTGGAAAATAGTTCGTCGAGTAAAGGAACTTCTCAACGTACTCGTCGGCAGGCTTGTTCCATCCTCCTGAGGCTAAACGCACGAAACTCTCGATTCCCATAATGGCACATAGCGACGCAACGAAATTCGTTCCAGAAGAATCCGCAACATCGATGTTCGGATCAACGGTTTGAGCAACCTGTGCATAGTACGGAGCGTTGATAACTTGTCGAATATCCTTTAACAGGAGATCAACGTAGTTCTGAATTATGGGATTCAATCCTGCTCCTCGTTAACAACGTTTCCATCAAACGCCAAGCAGCGGACGTAAGAACCGCCCCGTGTGCGACGCCTCGACCATCGCCACCTGTTCCGGCGTCCCTTGCGCGACGATCCTACCGCCGCCCTGACCCCCTTCGGGTCCCACGTCGATCACGTAGTCCGACGAAGCGATCACGTTCAGGTTGTGCTCGATCACGACGACGGTGCTGCCCTGATCCACCAGTCGGTGAATGACGGCGAGCAGTTTGCGTACGTCGTCGAAGTGGAGTCCGGTTGTCGGCTCGTCCATGATGTAGATCGTGCCTTTGGTTGAGCGGCGGGCGAGTTCGCGGGCGAGTTTTACCCGCTGCGCCTCGCCGCCGGAGAGCGTCGTCGCCGACTGACCGAGTTGGATGTAGTCCAGCCCCACGTCGCGGAGCGTGTCCAGTTTGCGCTTGACCGACGGGACGTTTGAGAAGTGGTCGATTGCCTCGA
>JAQBWJ010000625.1 GCA_027625215.1 Candidatus Poribacteria bacterium | reverse complement strand
AGTGGGAGGCGATCGACGCGGAGACGGATGAAATCGAATCCGCAAGGATGGACGCCTACCGGACCGTTCTGGACGCCCTTCTCGCCGACTACCCGGACGACGTGGAAAGTTGGCTCGCGCGGGGAAATGCCGAAGAGTACGACCCGGACGGAAAGGGGCAGTCGGGATACGAATCGACGATCCCGTACTACTCGGAAGCCTTGAAACTCGACCCGAACCATCCCGGAGCCCACCACTATCTCACGCACACCTACGAGAACCTTCGTCGCTACGAAGAAGCCGTCGAACACGCCTCCATCTATGCGAAACTCGCTCACGGCGCGCCGCACGCGCAACATATGTATGGACACGTCCTGCCCCGCGTCGGGGAATGGGATCAAGCCGTCGTCCAGTTCGAGAAAGCGGCGGCGGTGGAACAGGCATACTACGAGAACGAGAGCATCCCGCCGCACATGGACTGGCATCACATCCACAACCTGACGTTGTTGGGCTGGGCGTACGAGCGCGTCGGCCGGATGGAGGACGCGAAAAGAACGCTTCGGGAAGCGTTTGAACTCCCGGTAGATGGCTGGTTCCGGGGCGCGTTCGATCATGTGAACTATGTGAACCTTCTCGTGCTGATGGGAGCAACCGACGAGGCGACGGAGGCGGCGCAACGGCTGATCGAGACGGGCGGCAACGCCGGCAAGACGATGGGTTTCTCGCTGATGGGTCAGGCGAACTTGGGCGCGGGGAACGACGATGCGGCGCAGAGCGCTTTGGAACAGGCGGAAAGCGCGTTGGCTGCGCTCAAAGAAGAGACGGCGGGAACCGTCAGAGAGTGGGCGATCGACGAAACGGCAACGTACGTCGAAACGCTTCGGGCGCTGCTGAACGCCCACAGCGACGACCCCATGTTGCAGTACGTCGGTCAAAAATCCCTGCGCGATTTGACGGAGTCGATGACGTCCGGGTCGAGTTTCGACGGTTGGGGCGAGGGATATCTGCGCGTCGCAGGCATCCTCGCGTCGTTGAAGCAGGCGGGACTCACATCGTTCGCGGACGAACTGCGGGCGCTCCGCGACGAAAACCCTCAATGATCCCGACGTTCACAGCACGAACGCCGACGTCACCTCCGACGGTTGATCCATTTCGGTCGGGGTCGGGATGGTCGTCATGTGTTCCGGCTGCATCGCCCAGAATGCGCGTCCGATATGCGCCCCGGAACGCCAGAACTCGTTGACCGCTTCGAGCATCACGACGCCTGTCCGTGCGAGTTTGCCGTCTGGTGTGGGATGGTAGCACGCCGCGCCGAGGTTTCCGTTCAGGCGAACGCCGACGAACAGCCTCGGCGGGAGCTCCGCCAACCGCTGATGAAACTCGCGTATCGCCGCCTTCCCCGCGATTTTCTGAGACGGGAACAGATAGACTTCCGCGTCGTTCCGGTAGAGGCTCATGCACGCCTCCACGTCGGCTTTTACCTGCGTGTCGGCGAACCGCAGCATCAACTCCTGGGCGCTCGGATGCGCGGGCGGAACCGTTCTTCCCTTCTTCTTTCGCGCTTTGAGATGCTTGCGCGCGCGGGAGTGCGCGTTCTTGACGGCGGCGGGCTCGGAATCCAGCGCCTCCGCCGTCTCTTGCACCGACCAACCGAGCACGTCGCGCAGCACGACGACCAGACGTTGCAGGGGCGTCAATTCCTGCAAGACGCAGACGAACGAATATTCCATGCTCTGGCGGTCCCCGTCTGCGTCACGTTCTGCAGCCACCGCGTCGTCGAACGGTTCGGCTGTGACGAACGGGTCCGGCAGCACGACTTCGCGTCGTTTTCGCACGGATTGCAGGAATGTGTAACAGACGTTCGTCGCGATGCGAAGCGCCCACGTGCGGAACGACGAACGCCATTCAAACCGGTCGAACGCATCCATGACTCGGATGAACGTCTCCTGCGTCAGGTCTTCCGCATCCTCGACCGAGCCGACCAGCCGATAACACAGCGCGTAAACGGACGGACGAACCTCCTCAATCAGTTCCGGCAATGATTGCGTTGTCGGTTCGGCGTTCATGTGTGTATGCCTTCGCGGTAGGTTGATTCGGAAAGCGGATGAGGCATTCCGTCGAATATTTCGCGGGGCGCGATACCTTCCGCGTACGGTTCCGGTCTATTCATCAAACCCTCGCGATTTGCCCGTTCGTAGTGACGAGATAGCATTCAACTCCTTCGCTGGATTGATCCGTCCGCTTCATTGACGGTAACGATCTCCGCACAGAGTTCTCGAAGGACAAACCGGGCTATCGGGAAATGATGTCTGCGCACCCACTGTCATCGGACTCGAATGAGTGTCAAAACGAGTCTATGTCAACATCAGTATCGGGGAAATGCTCGACGAACCGCAAGCCTGTCTGAAATCGATCCGATCTGTCGGATCACTGCGCACTGGAAGGACCAAATATGCGACTTCGCATCGTGACGACGACCATCGCTTTGATGATGACGGCGTTCGCCGCCGTTCAAGCGTTCGCCGAGCCGACCGTGTTCCGCGCCTACGAAGACGAACGAGACGAAATCTCGTTCACGTCGAAAGCGACCCTCGAGAAGATCGTCGGACGCGTCGGAAAGTCCCACGCGGAAATCATGATCGAAAACCTCGCCGATCTGACGAAGGGCGAGCTCTCGGCGGTGTTCGAGGTCGATCTCAACTCGATCAAGACGGGGATCGACCTCCGCGACCAGCACATGCGGGACAACTTCCTCGAAACGAAGGAGTACCCGACGGCGGTGTTCGCGCTGACGAAGGTCATCA
>JAQBWJ010000624.1 GCA_027625215.1 Candidatus Poribacteria bacterium | reverse complement strand
TCTTCGTGTGGAAGGAAGGATGGCGTTTCGTCGCGTACCAACTGCTGTTGACCGCCATCGCGCTTGGCGCAGGGATCATCTTCGCGGCGGTCGGGCTGACGGGGCTGACCCTCATCACCGAGCGCGTGACGGACGGATACCCGTTCTACTCCTACGTCCTGCACACATCGGCGCAACTCGCTTGGGGCGATTCGCCTCTGTGGGCATTTTCCGTCGCCGAGAACTTATCCGCCGCGCCGCTCGCCCAACGGATCGCCGTCTTCTTTACGACGGCGGGGCTGTGCGCCGTCACGGTCATCTTGGTCGGGTACGTCCTCAGCGTCATCTCGACGGGCAACACGCTCATCTATGTTGTCCTGCGTCGTCGCATTCGGAGCGACGACCCGCTTGCCGTCCCGCCATCCGATGCCGGGCACGACGACTAACATCGCGGAGGCGCGCGTCAACGACAAGCCTCCCCTCGTCGTATGTGAATGGGTGATGGTGAAGCATGGGACGACACTCGTCCCCCCAACGCGGCTGACCCCGCCTCCGCAATCCGGGGAGGAGGGGGTCGCGCCGAACCGCCCAACGTGATACACTCACATCCGCCGTACATTCAGACGCCGACTCAACGAAAGCGCGCTCCCCCGTGAAACGATTTTTACTTGGCACATTCTGTCTGTGGACGATTCTGGCTGTAGGATGCAGCGGCAACCCTCAAGCGGGTCTGCCGGTCGACGCGGGAAACATTCCCACCGACGCGCCGGACCGACGAATCGACGGCGACCCGGACGATCCCGTCATCCGCACCGGCGTGCTCGCGCAGGATGAAATCTGGCGGGGAGGGACGATCCTCGTCACGCGCGAACTCATCGTGCCGGAGGGACGCACGCTCACCATCGAAGCCGGAACGCGCGTGCAGTTCACGACGGGCGTTGAACCGACTTCCAAGATCGTCGTGAACGGGGCGTTGTACGCTCAAGGCGATTTCCAAGACTTCGTGTTCTTCGTCGCGGAAACGGACTCGTCGGACTGGAACGGCATCTTTTACGCGAACAACAGCGTCGGGCGACTGTCGTACGCCTTCTTCCAACAGAACACCCGCGTCAACGTGCGGTCGTCGCCCGTGCAACTCTCGTTCTGTCAGTTCTTGGAAAGTCTGCGCGGCGCGGCAGTGACCGTCGCGGAGAGTTCACCGTTGATCGAGGACTGCCTGTTCCGGTCGAACGTCGCGGGCGTACAATGCCTGGAGCAATCGTCGCCGGAGATACTGAACAACACGTTCATCGGGAACGTCTACGGCATCGTCTGCGACAACGGGGCGCAACCGACCGTCGCGCGCAACATCATTGCGAACAACCGCGAGTACGGCGTCTATTCGCGGGGCGCGTCGTCGCCGGAGATCCAAAACAACAACATCGTGCGAAACGGCAAGCACGCCGTCCGTGACGGCGGTCGTTTGTTCGACAACTTCATTCAAGGCAACAACGGGCTTCCGCCGACGGTCGTTGAGATGAGTTTGAGTCCGCAGAGCAACCAGGTATTCGGCGTCGAGGAGGTCGTCTCGGCGCGGTCGTCCTCCGTGTCGGAGGCGGGCGAGCGTCGGTTGCTGAGATAAGCCCATCGCATCACAGCAGGAGCAGAAGACGGTGAGCGACGCAACGACATTGATTCAGGCGTTGGAGCAGGTCGTCACGCGACTGCCCGACAAGGAGTTCGTTCGCTGGCGGGAGCGCGACGGGTATCTGAGCCTCACATTCCGCGAGTTCTCCGAAAAGGTGGAACAGCTCGCCGGGTCGTTCATCCGACTTGGGTTGAACGCGGGCGACCGCATCGCCATCCTCAGCGACAACTCCGTCGAGTGGGCGATCACAGACTACGCGGCGATGCGCGCCGGGCTGATCTCCGTGCCGCTCTACGCGACGCTCCCCGCCGGACAGATCGCCTACATCCTCAACGACGCCGAAGCGCGCGCCATCGTCGCGTCGAACGCGGCGCAGGCGGCGAAGGTCGCCGAGATCAACGACAACTGCGCGGCGTTGGAACACGTCATCGTCGTGGAGAAGGACGCGCTGAACGAAGTCGAAGGGTCGTATCTGTTCGACGACCTCGCCTCCGCCCCGACCGACGATTCGCTGGACGAACTGAGCAGCCGCCGCGCCGCGTTCAACGCCCACGACACGATCACGTTCATCTACACCTCCGGCACGACGGGCAACCCGAAAGGCGTCATCCTCACGCACGACAACTTTTTGTCGAACGTGCAAGCCGCGCTGCGGATATTGGAAATCACCGAGCGCGACACGTTTTTGTCGTTCCTGCCGCTGTCGCATGTGTTTGAGCGGATGGCGGGACACTACTTGGCGATGGCGGTCGGCGCGACGATCACCTACTCGCGCGGGTTGCGCTATCTCGGCGACGAACTGAAGACCGTCTCTCCGACGGTGATGGCGTGCGTCCCCCGATTCTACGAAAGCCTGCAAGAGAAGGTGTTGAAAGGCGTCGAAACGTCCCCGCCGATCCGACAGTCCATCTTCCATTGGGCGATGCGACAAGGTCGCTCCAAGAGCGAACGCCTCCGCGCGAAACGGGGCGTCGGGGCGACGTTGGGGTTGACGAACGCCGTCGCCCAAAAACTGGTGTTCCACAAACTCCAGGCGGCGGTCGGCGGTCGGCTGCGGTTTTTCATCAGCGGCGGCGCGCCGCTCGCGCTTTCGACGGCGGAGTTTTTCCACGCGGCGGGCATTCTGATTTTGGAAGGGTACGGCTTGACGGAGACTTCCCCCGTTATCGCCGTCAACA
>JAQBWJ010000623.1 GCA_027625215.1 Candidatus Poribacteria bacterium | reverse complement strand
CGGTACAGGACGAGATACTGCCGCTGAGTCGGCGAGAACGACGACATCGCTTGTGCTGCCTGCCGAGCCATCTCCGAGCCTCCTCCTGCTTCGCCGCGTTACGCCAAGAGAATACCGCGCCGGAGGACCTTCGGCAACAAAAAGTGGACTGTTAATTTTTTGGAACCGCCCCTCCGAGCGGGTATCATCTCCCATATCATCGGGAGTTCCACTAAATCGACCGGTCGATACGATGACGAAACCGACACGTGTAACCACTCGCGTAACCACTTCCGGTTCAGGGGGAGGACTTCCCATGGCGAACAGCTTCGGAGACCGGCTGCGACAGACGCGGGATCAACGTGGGATCTCGCTGCGCGCTTTTGCGAAGAAGGCGGGTGTCTCGCACGCGACGGTCAGCCTGATCGAGATGGGTAAACGGGAACCGACGCACAAGTTCATCGAGCGCGTCTCAAGGGCGTTTCGGGACGATGACACGTTCGCATCGCTCCTCGCCGACGCGCTCCCCGAAGCGGGCGAACCGGGAGACGAAACGGTCGTTGTCCCGCTCGAAACGCTCTTCGACGGGATCGAACGCGACACATCGCCCGATCGAGTGCTGTTCTACCGGATGCTCCTCGACCATCTCAAGGAGCGCGCTCCAGACGAGCGGACGCGCGCCTACCTCGACAGCTACGAGATCGTCTTCTGTTTTCACCGCGCCTCCACCGATTTGGAACGTGAGCGGTTGGTCTCGGAGTGCCTGCGGTTGCTGAACACGCCCGTCGTGGAGCGCGATCCGGTGCTGCGTTCTCGGCTGAACGAACGGCTCGGAAGGCATCGCTTCAACGAACAGCGGTACGATCGCGCGCTGACCCACTACGAGCAGGCGCTCGACGCCGCGGAACGCGCCCGCATGACGGATGAACGCGCGCGGATCATGGTCGAGCTCGGCAGGACGCACGAAATGCTCGGCGACGCGGAAGAAGGTCTCCGCTGGATGGACGAGGCGGCTACGACCGCCGAGTCCGTGATCGTCCGCGCACACTGCCTCCACTCGCACGCGACGGCGCTTCACCTCCGGGGATGGCTGGAAGACAGCGAGCGAGTCTTTCTCAAGAACGTCGATGCGTGGCGACAAGCCTTTCGCGGCAGCGACGAGCCGCCGCACGCCGTCGCGGCGGCGGAACTGAACCTTGGCAATCTCTATCTGGACTGGTTCCGGTTGGAGGATGCGAAAAAACGCCTTCAACGCGCCCGGTCGACGCTTCGGACAATCCTCACGATGTCGCGCGGCAACCTCTACGGGTTGTTCCTGTTGGCACAGGTCGAGTGCAGCCTCGCCCGCGTTCAGATCGCCGTCGGCGATGTCGCGCGCGGCGGTCGCGCATTGGACAAGATCGTCGCGACATACGCGGAACTCCAGCATTCCAACCGCGACTTCATCCTGATGATCGCCCACCGCGAGAGGGGTCGAACGTATGCACTGCTCGGCGACGACGATGCGGCGATCCGCTCGCTCGAGACGGCGGTGGGTTTCGGCGCGATGATCCCGAACGCGGTCGCGCTGTGGGAAGCGCGTATCTGGCTCGCCGAACGGAAACTGCGGCGGGGCGATTTCGAGTTCGCGCGCTCCGTTCTCGACGAGTTCCGCTCCGTCCTCCGGGACGGGAATCCTCGACATTATTTCGTCGCCGCTCAACTCGGCTGTCTGCGCGGACGGTTGCATTTCGGACTTGACGAATGGGACGAAGGCGTTGCGGCATATCGTGAGGCATGTCGCGCGGCGTTGCGCTGGAACCCCGTCCTGCTGCGGCACTCCATCCGTGAGAACATCGAACGACAGTTGGAGGATATACGGCGAGCCGGACAACAGCACCTGGCGGTCGCACTGGTCGAGACGCTCCGTACCGATCCCGACGTGTCCGTATATTTCCGATCGACGCCCTCGATATGAATCGGAATCCGGCTCTCCTCGTACCGTTTGCGTGCAGGTTCTGTTCATGTCCGCACGATGAGGTTCCGATGGGTCGGAACGTGTATCTGTATCGACGGATTGCTCAAGTAACATGTCGCTTATTCGCACTCTGTTTCTTATGATTCAACGCCGGTTTTCGTGTCGTAACAAGCGACATTCCATTTCGCCGAAGTACCTTCGGATCAGTCGCCGTGCGGCTCGCTGCATTTCAAGGAAGTCTCCCGCATTTCGTCGAAGTCCCATCAACTCAGTGGTAGTAGGGCTTGCGACATTTCTTAAAGGTCACTGCCATCTGCCCGAAGTGCCACGAATCCGGTCATAAAAGGCTTCCTGCATTTCGGGAAAGTACCTTCTGCATTTCACCGAAGTTCCCCGTCCATTTCCAGAAAGTCCCTCAAGTCCAGTCCTGATACGGCTTCCAGCATTTCGGCAAAGTCTCCGTCCATTTCCGTGAAGTCCCGGTGAGCCTGTCGTGGCACGGGTTTGTCCGATTCGACAACCACACGTCGTTTTCGCGGACTGACAATTCGCGTCGGCGCCCTCCAACCGTCGATTTTCGGACCAATGTGATGTTGTTGTTCACTACCTTCGGCAAGAGCGGACTCGTCCGGCAACCTCGACGATTCCTCCAGCCGGGAGTTCCTTATATCAGGCGCGCGAACGGGCGGAGCGGGTCAAGTCGCCTGTGGTCAACCCCACGTGTCCGACCGATGGAAACCCGTCGTCGCTGTGCGACGTGATTCCCCCGCGAAGCGAGAGGTTTTTTCCAACGACCGGTTTCCATGCGTTCCGCAGAACGCGCGCGTCGCCGCCTGCGACGCCGGTCGG
>JAQBWJ010000622.1 GCA_027625215.1 Candidatus Poribacteria bacterium | reverse complement strand
GCCGATGACGGCACGGTGACAGTGCTCAGCCTGTTGGACTACACCGCGCGCGAGATCAAAGCGTGGCAGCGCACCGCGTCCGGCGGACAGATTTCCGAGCCGATCACGCCGCGCGTCTTTTACAGCGGTCGTTCCATTGAACTGATATCGGGATCGCGCGTCTATTCGCCGCAACAAACGCGGGGCGACCGACCGCCTCAAACGGACGCGACAACGCCGAAGACGTACGACCAGCCGCTGTTCAGTTTCTCGGTGATGGACGACATCGGCGTCGGCACGCGCCCCGACTCCGCGCCCCGTTTCTCCTTCAACATCATCTCCGGTCGGCACTCGGGGTTGGATGGGTTGGAGGTCGGCTACGGCATCAACCGCGAAACAGATTTCGCGCGCGGCGTCCAGATCGCGGGCATTGCGAACGGCGTCGAGGGTCGCGTTGAAGCGGCGCAGATCGCGGGCATCGCCAACATCGCTGGAGCGGACGCGGACGCGGCGCAGATTTCCGGCGTGGCGAACTACACGCACGGATCGCTTCGCGGTGTTCAGGTTGGCGGGGTCGTCAACGTGGTCGAAGGCGGCGCGGAAGCCGTCCAGTCGGCGGGCGTGATGAACGTAACGCGGGGCGCGACGCGCAGCGTGCAAGGCGCGGGCGTCGGCAATGTCTCCGGCGCGTTGGAGGGCGTTCAGTCCAGCGGCGTCTTCAACCACGTCATCGGCGACGCGCAAGCGGTGCAGATCGCGGGCGTGGTGAACTCGGTCTACGGCAATCTCGACGGCATCCAGATATCGGGCGTCGTGAACGTCGCCGAAGACGTTGAAGGGATACAGATCGGGTTGGTGAACGTCGGTCGGTCGGTCAATGGGATCCAAATCGGGCTGGTCAACGTGTCCGACGAGATGGTCGGTCTTCCGATTGGGTTGTGGACGCACGTCAACAAAAACGGTCGCCGCAAGGTGGAAATCGCCTCGAACGACCTGTTTCCCGGCAACGTTTCGATCAAAACGGGCACGGAGCACTTCTACAGCATCTTGACGGCAGGGCTGAATCGGTCGAGCGACCCGTACCGTTGGGGCGTCGGCGGCGGGTTCGGCGGGCGGATTCCCGTCGAACCGTTCTACATCGCCATCGAAGCGACGTTCATCAAGATCAACGAGGACGAGCTCTGGACGGACAAACACCACGCCGTCAACCGACTGCAAGTGATGGGCGGTTGGGACGTGACACCGCGACTGACGCTGGTGGCAGGAGTCGCGCTCAACCTGTTCGTCTCGCAGTTGAACGACGGTGAGGGGCTGGTCGATTGGCGACCCGACTTCGGCACGTTCTACAAGTCGAAACACGACGACACATGGTTACGGATGTGGCCCGGCGTCATCTTCGGCGTCCAGTTCTGACAGTCAACCCGTAGGGGGCGACCGGCTGATCGTCCCTGACCCTACCATCATCTTCGTCTATAACACATTCGTTCGGAAATAATCAGGAATGATACCTATGATAAAACGGACAAAACATCGAAACCGAATGCCGCTGTTGATCTCGGCTGGGTTGCACTTGATCGCTCTGGCGGCGGGGGTGTTCAACGTGTTCGTCGTCCACGCGCCGGACAAGCCGGAAGACGCCGTCTCAGTGGAGTTCGTGCGCCTCGACCCGCCGAAACGTCCCACGATCCGCCGTCAGATGACACGCGCGCTCGACACATCCCGCATGACCGCGCCGACGACGGCGAGCGTCTCCGTGAACCTCGCCACTGCCGTCGACCTCCCCGCGATGCAAGGTGAATACGTCCTCGCGGCGGGAACATCGAGCGGTTTCGGCATCATGAGAGGCGGTTTTGCGATGGAGCCGCATCCGACTCCCGCGCGCGATCTCACCGTCGCCGCGATCTCGCTGGACGCGCGTCCTTTCATGTCGCCGCGCGTCGTCGCGCCCCCGATGCCGGAGTCCGCGACGGTTCAAACCCGCTTCGCCGAACTGTCCTCGCCGTCCGATATCAACCCGACGAGTGCGATGACGCAGCCTCCGCGTTTCCGTTTCCGCGAGAAGCCGTCCTACCCCGAATCGGCGCGTCGAGCGCAGATCGAGGGCGCGGTGGTCTTGCAGGCTGAGGTTCATCCCGACGGGACGGCGCGGAACGTCGTCGTGGTGCAGGGGTTGGGCTACGGCTGCGACGAAGCGGCGGTCCGCGCGCTGACCGCCTCGCGGTTCGATCCGGCGGCGCGCGGCGATCAATCCGCCATCGCGTCCGTGCGCGTCACCTATCGCTTTGAGTTGAAGGGAATCTGACGATGCGACGTTCGTTGCTTTGGGTGTTCGCAACGTTGGCGATTGCGCTGACGGCGGAAGGCATTACGGTGGAAGCGGTGGAAGACGAGCGACCCGACGCGGACGCTCCCCGACTGGACTCCGTGACGGAGATGCCCGAAGTCCTGGTGATCGGCGAACGGTTGGACGACGAAAACCCGTCCACTCAAACCCTCTCCGGCGACGAGATGCGTCAACTGCCCGGAGCGGCGGGCGACGCGATTCGCTCCCTCTCTGCGCTGCCGAGCGTGTCGGACGGCGGCTCTTTGGGTGGCTTCCTTGTGATTCGTGGCAGCGCCCAGGACATCACCGCCTATTACAACGGGATGCCGCTCGGCTACCCCTTCCACTTCGGCGGAATCACCTCGACACTTCACCCCGAATCCATCGGTCAGGTGGAGGTGTTGGCGGGCGGCTACGACGCGCGGTACGGCGACGCGCAGGCGATCATCAACGTTGAATCGAGACGCGACGGTCGCCGCGAGGTCTCC
>JAQBWJ010000621.1 GCA_027625215.1 Candidatus Poribacteria bacterium | reverse complement strand
AGGCTGATGACGCAAACGCGAAACCTGCCGTCTACCGCCGCGCGACCTGTCGGCTCTGCGACGGCGGCGATCTCGATCTCGTCGTGCGGCTGGAACCGTCTCCGCCCGTCGACGCCTACGTGACGGCGGATAAATTGGATCTGCGGCAGGACGCCTTCCCGATGGACGTGTACCTGTGTCGCGCCTGCGGACACGCGCAGATGCTCGATGTCGTGCGCCCCGACCTCCTGTTTGGCGATTACATCTACACGACGGCGAGCTCGCCCGGTCTGGTCGATCATTTCCGCCGTTACGCCGACGAGGTGATGCGCCGTCTCAACCCGCCGCGCGACGCGCTTGTGATCGACATCGGCAGCAACGACGGGACGCTGCTCCGGTTCTTCAAAGAGCGCGGACTGCACGTACTCGGCATCGACCCCGCCGGAGAGATCGCGCGGACGGCGACCGAGTCGGGTGTCGAGACGATCTCCGCGTACTTCACCGCCGAGCTCGCCCGTCGAGTCCGACGCGAGTACGGGCCTGCCGCCATCGTCACGGCGAACAACGTTTTCGCCCATGCGGACGATCTCGCGGACATGGCGGATGGAGCGCGCGAACTGCTCGCACCGGACGGCGTTTTCGTCACGGAAGTCTCCTATCTGCTCGACATGATCGACGGGATGGTGTTCGACTTCATCTATCACGAGCACCTCTGCCACCACTCCGTCAAACCGTTCGACACATTCCTCCGTCGTCATGGGATGGAACTGACGGATGTTCAACGCATCCCGACGAAGGGCGGCTCGTTGCGGTGTTTCGCGCAGTTGGCGGGGGCGTCCCGAACGCCGGAGCCGTCCGTTGGGGAACTGATCGCGCTCGAGACAGGGCTGGGACTCGACCGTCCCGCGATCTTCAAAACGTACTCCGACCGAATCGACGCGGCGACCGCGCAAGTATGCGGTCTAGTGGACGAACTTGCCGCCGACGGAAAGACATTTGCAGGTTACGGGGCGTCGGCGACCGCCACCGTGCTGATTCACCAGTTCCGTTTGGGCGAGCGGTTGGAGTTCATCGTAGACGACAACCCGCTTCGACAACATCGGTTCAGTCCGGGACACCACATCCCCGTGTTGTCCTCGCAGGCGATCTACGATCAAATGCCTGACTACATGTTGGCGCTCGTGTGGCGGTTCGCCGAACCGATCATCGGCAAACATCAGGCGTATCTTGATCGGGGAGGTCGCTTCATCGTACCGTTGCCGACGTTGCGAGTCGTCTGAGTCGGTTCGTCCGGACGGGCATATTCAATCTTACGGTTGGGGAATACGCGCATGCACGAAGCATGGAAGACGGTGCGAAGCGAACAGGGCGAACATCGTCTTGAACTCGGCTCCTATTTTGCGTTTCAGGCGTTGCATACGCCGCGCCATCTCGTTTTCACGTTTGCGCGGTACAAACACGCGGCGAAGTTCCTCCCGTTGCAGACGAAATCGGACGTGCTCGAACTCGGCTGCACCGAAGGGCTGGGCACGCTCATACTTGCGGAGGGCGGCAATCGCGTCGTCGGTGTCGATTTCGACAAGGATGCCGTCGAGCACGCCCAACGCTCGCTCAAAGAAACGGGCGTCACGTTCCTTCACGACGACTTTCTCGGCAAGCGGTACGGGGAGTTCGACGCGGTGATCAGCCTCGATGTGGTCGAACACGTCGAGCCGACCGACGAGGACAAGTACTTCGAGACGATCCGCGACAACCTTCGGCAGGACGGCATCTGCGTCGTCGGCACGCCGAACCAGACCTCATCCCAGTACGCCTCGCGCCTCAGCGAGATCGGGCACATCAACCTGTACACCGCCGAGCGGCTCTACCGCTCGATGACGCGGTACTTCCGCAACGTGTTCATCTTCGGGATGAACGATGAGGTGCTCCACACCGGGTTTTATCCGATGTGTCACTATCTGATGGCTTTAGGGTGTGGGGTGAAGCGTCCCGATTGATGGCGACGGGCGCGACCAACCTCTCAACCGGATTGTGTCTCAGGCGCGAGGCGGGACTGAAAACCCAGCCAGTTGCAACGCCGACGTGAACGCGCGTTCCAAGTCCTCGATGAGGTCTTCGCGCGCCGTGACGTTCGGCGATTTCATCGTCCCGATGTTTGTCATCAGCCGACCCGTCCGCAACTCGGTCAACCCGTTCTGCCAAAGGGCGATGGCGGAGTCCCGGTCGCCGAGCATCGACTTCGTTTCGGCGAGCAACAAGTACACCCCAAGCCGCCACTCATCCACTTCTCGATGAATGTACAAAGCGTTTTGTAACGGTTCCACCGCCTCCGTCGCGCGGTTGTTGGCGACCAACAGTTCCGCCAGTCCGACGACTGCCGCTGTGAGGAACGGCTCGAGGAAGATGGCTCGGCGGTAATGATGAACCGCCTCCGAAACTTGTCCCAGCGCGCCGAGAGATCGTCCGATCTGTAAAAGCGTTTGCGCGTCGTCCGGGACGATCTGCTTGGCGATCCGCAGCGCCTTGTACGCCTGCCCCCAATCGCCACGATCCGCAAACAGGATTCCAAGATTGCGATGAAGTTGGAACGAGCACATCTGAAGCACGCGGCTCGTTCGTTCGACGCTTCGAGGGATCGCCATACAGATTTCGTCCAGTTCCTCCTGGAATCGCTCGATTTCAAAGGCGGGGAACAGCCCGGTGGCTTCTTCCGGGTCCAACTGAGTCGCGTCCGCCAGTTGCGCCGCCTCGAGCGCGGAGATCGTCGCGGTGATGACGGCGGCATCACCCAAGTTCTCGCGCCCGGCGAAACTTAGGAC
>JAQBWJ010000620.1 GCA_027625215.1 Candidatus Poribacteria bacterium | reverse complement strand
TCGGAGGGATGGACGTTGAGCGCGTCGTACGCCCCGTCGTGAAAATCGGTCGAACGCGCCGTCAGGTTCGGCTGATAGATGAATCGCCCGTTGCCGTGATTGTGAATCGTGAAATGGCGGTGGTTCGGCTTGGGTCCGCGCGGGTCGGCGTCGATCAGGTCGCGCAGCCAGTCCGTTTCGTGGTACACGGCGGCGTGATGCCATCTCCCGCCTTGAGGCTTCCACCAACGGGTGAACGTCTCGCCCTGCCGCAACAGGTAGTCCATCGTGTGACCGCTCTGGTTGAAGCCGTAGTAGTGGTCAACGCGCGTTTCGCGGTAGATGCGTTGCGCTTCGTGTCGGCGGTCGTTCGGGAAGAAGAGCGGGTTGTTCTCCACCCACAGGGAGTCGTCCGCGCGGGCGTCGTCCATCGAGGCGAGCGACCCGTCCGGTCGACGGAAGGCGGCGCGCACGTCGATATCGAGATAGTGCCACGCGCCCTCGTAATACGCCTCCGACGCGACGTGGTTCCACAACGGTAACGACAGCATCCGCGCCCGCCCGACGTCCGCCCCTTCGCTGATGCCCGCCATCACCGGACCCAAGATGCCGCAGTAGCCGTACCCGTACACGTTGAGGAGTTTCACCGGATCGCGCACGGTGACGTACTCGCTCAACACGTCTTCCCCTTCGAGCACCTCGTTCATGTGGAACAGCCCCGTGCGTTCGTCGGCGAGGTAGCGGTACATCTCCCACGCGCGGGCGTCGCCGGAGAGGTCTTTCCAGCGAGGGAAGTCGGCGAAAGTCGTCATGCTGTAAACGTCCGCGTTGCGCGGGGAGACGACGCGCGGGGCGTACTCGCGGGCGTCGGCATTTCGAGCGCGGAGCGTCATCAGCAGCGCGAGGCAGATCAGGAACGCGGCGATTCTCATGTCGGACGATCCTCTCGTCGCGGCGTGTTCCGTTGACTGAAGTCCATGTTCCACACGATCATGTGACAGGACGGACGAACAACGCAATGTCGATTGACGCGGAAACGTTGCAGCGAATGATCCGCGACCTGTCGCCGGAACAGCGGGAGGAGGTGGCGGAGTTGGTTGAGGGGCTGCTTGGACAGCAAACGGATGGCGGCTCGCTCCCCCATGAGGCGGAGTTGGTCGGGCGCACTGAAAGATTTACGCGACCAGTACACGTCGTTGGAACTTCAGAAGAAGGCGTTGGAGTGGCGGGATACGGACTATCGCCTCTTGAATCGGAATCCACTGATGAATGACGGACGCGCGTAAAACATCGCGTCGTCGCAAACCGAATTGCGGCGGGTAATTAGAGAGGGTTGGTGGAGGCGGCGAGAGTCGAACTCGCGTCCGAAAGCGACGCCGAAGAGGCTACTACATGCGTTCCCCGCGTTTAACATTCGCCTTCGCTGTCCCCGCGGGTAGGGAATACGACGACTAGTTCCGATCTATGTCGCGGCAGATGGCTCGAAACGGGCGTCTGCCGCCAAGTCCATGATTATAACACCCGGTTCGTCGACCATGCACGAATCAACGAGGGATGCGCCGGCCCGTATTAGGCGGCGAGTGCCATTTCAGTGTTGGCAGTTAATTGTTTTCCACCTTTTTTACGAGGCCTGGTGGGTCCTCGACATGCAGCCCGGTCAGCTAAATCACTTCCGTCGAAACCGTGACGCCCCCACATTTGGAAAGCGCACGACCCCACTGACGGTCGTGTCCGTTCCTATTATAACGCGCAGGCGGACCGTACGCCAAGCGTTTGAGGCGAATTTCATCCACACTCAACAACGCGCTCGTCGTTGTGTCAAAATGCCGTCAGTTGCAAGTCTTCGCGGAGCGGCGGGTAGCGCGGCTTCTGGCTCCACGTTCGCCCGTCCAACAAACGGTCTTCCGCTTGATCATCCTTTTCGTCGTTGAAATCGACGCCCCACCCGCCGAAACTGAACGGCACGCCCGCCTCGACGCAGTGATCGCGCACGAGACGCACCCACTCCACTCGCGGACGGCGCGCGCCGTAGCCTCGTTCGCCGCCCGTCCAGAGGAAGTCGATCCTCTCCAGCGGCAGGTCGTGGACAGGTCCCAACAACGGCTGCATCGACACGAATCGGTGCGACGCGGGCACTTCCTGCAAATGGTTGATGCGCCACGTATACTCCTGCGATTCCGCCGTGACGCCCATCCAGATGTTCGATGTCCAGCGCAACTTCGGCGCGATCCGCGCCAACCGCTTCGCCCGTTTCGTCAATACATGGAACAGATGCCAATGCGCTGCGTTCATCGTGCGGAACATCTCGACGAGGTACTCGTCCGGCACGTCTTTGTGGAACACGTCGGACATGGACGAGAGGAAGATGGAACGCGGCTCGCGCCAACGGAGCGGTTTCGTGAGCAGGTCGTCTTGCAGCGTCAGGTTGAAGGCGTTTTTGTAACGCGCCTGTCCGTCTCGATGGAGTCTCAGGGCGATCCGTTCCGCGAAGCAGCGGTCGCACGCGGGGCTGATCTTCGTGCAGCCGGTGACGGGGTTCCACGTCTCGCCGCGCCAGCCGCTTTTGCCGCGTTTTGGGTTCACTTCGGTCCGGTCGCCGGTTAAATCGACTTGGTCGTCCAACGCTTGCTCGGATGCCATCATCTTCAGGGATTCCTCCTCTTTGGTAACATAAGCGCGTACGGCTACCGTTCTCGTGATGTGCCCTTGAGGACGATGGAGGCGATGTGACAAGCGCAAACTCTCAAAAAACACGTTTCTGTGTGATTTACATACTCTATTTCACGGTGATTCTCGCGTCGGCGGAGGCGTTTGAGTTTCGCGGAA
>JAQBWJ010000619.1 GCA_027625215.1 Candidatus Poribacteria bacterium | reverse complement strand
CGAAGGGGCCGTCGCCGTACATCTCGCGTATCGACTCCGGCTCGCTCGAGAAGTCTGTCAGTTCCGGCACAGCCATTTGCATACGGAAGGCGAGTTCGTATTGAGCGATTCGCGTTTGAATTTCCGGGTCCGCGACCATCTGACCCTGAAAGCCGTTCAGTTTGCCGACAGTATCAATTAGTTCGCCCTGCATCTCACGGTCAATGCCTGCGGGGTTGCGGACATAGTTGACCGGATCGCCCGCGGAGTTGAACTTCACGCCCTGGTGGACGCTTGGCAAGAAGCCGCTGCTCCACTGGCGTGCGGCAATGGGCTGACCCTGCGCTCCGCCCTCAGACGTGAGCACCACGAAGCCCGGAAGGTTCTCGGCGTCGCTGCCGAGTCCGTAAACGGTCCAAGAACCCATCGAAGGTCTTCCCGCCACGCGAAAGCCCGTGTTCATCAGCGTGTGCGCCGTATCGTGGTTGATCTGCTCGGTCACCATCGAGCGCACGATGCAGATGTCGTCGGCGATCTTGGCAATATGCGGCAGCGCGTCGCTGATTTCCTGTCCCGATTGTCCGTGCCGCTGAAAACCGTACTGCGGGGCGAGGCACTTCAGCGTCGCGCCCTGCAGTTGCGCGATGGGTTGCCCTTCGGTGAACGACGCGGGCATCGGCTGCCCGTCCAATTCCGCCAACCTCGGCTTGTAGTCGAACGTTTCGAGGTGGGACGGTCCCCCTGCCATGCAGAGGTGGATGATCCGTTTCGCTTTCGGTGGAACGTACGGCGTCGTGATGACGCCGCGCCATTTGTTGATGTCGTCCTCGACGGTCGCTTGCGCCATTAGTTGTGTCGGATTGAGCAGCGACGCAAGCGCCAACGAGCCGATCCCGCGCACCGACTTGCCGAGAAACGCGCGGCGGTTCAGACTCAAGCGTTGTCTGTCGTTCAGTTTCACGGGAGCAGCCTCACTTTCAACGGGGAATCCACGTAGACGGAAATCCACGACGCGCGCTCGGTCAATATCGGGTGATGCTTTCGTTGAGGTTCAGCACGACGCGCGCGACGGATATCCACGCCGCCAACTCGACCGCATCCAAATCCGCGGGCGCGTCGGACTGTCCCACGGCGACGACTTTTGACGCAGCGGTTGGGTCGGCGCCGTACTCCGCCAAATGCTTCTCGAAGACGCTGGAGACGACCGCCGCCTCGTTCGGTCTCGGTTCGCGGGCAAGCGCTTGTTCGTACGCCCACGCAATTCGTTCTTCGGGTGTCTTGCCGCCCTCCCGAATGATCCGACCCGCGAAACCCTTCGCCGCCTCGACGTAGGTCGGGTCGTTCAACAGGACGAGCGCCTGTGTCGGCGTGTTTGAGCGGGCGCGTTGAGCGGTGCACTCCTGTCGGCTGGGCGCGTCGAACGCCATCAGGCTCGGATGAGGGAACGTCCGCTGCCAATGGGTGTACACGCCGCGACGGTGCTGGCTCTCGCCGATATCCTCGACATACTCGCGTTTGGGGAAATTCAGGTTCGCATAGTAGCCCGCCGGTTGATACGGACGGACGCTCGGTCCCCCGATCTTCTCGACAAGGTAGCCGCCGAGCGCGAGCGCGTTGTCCCGGATCATCTCCGCCTGCAACCGTCGGCTCGATTGACGCGCGAGCAGTCGGTTGTATGGGTCAACCTCCTTAAGCGTCTCAATCGGGTGCGACGACTGCCGATACGTGTTCGACGTGACGATGAGGCGCGCGACGTGCTTCATGTTCCAACCGCTGTCCATGAATTCGACGGCGAGCCAATCGAGCAACGGTTGGTTGGCGGGTCGCTCGCCCTGAGAACCAAGGTCGTCCTGCACGGCGGCGATACCCATCCCGAAGTACAGCGCCCAAAGTCGGTTGACGAACGCCCTCGCGGTCATCGGGTTGTCGCGCGCGACGAGCCAGTTCGCAAGATCAAGCCGCGTCGCGCGGCGAAGGTTGACGCCCTTCATCGGCGTCAGGAACTCCGGCGTGTTCGGCGTGACGATGGGACCGGAGTCGTCCATCCAGTTCCCGCGCGGCAGGATGCGTATGGTGCGAGGCGGTCCGGCAACGGTCGTCAAGCAGTAATCGACCTCTTGTTGAACCGCTGCCCGTTTGTCCTGCCACGTCTTCATCTCGTCGCGTATCAGCGACAGTTTGGGGCTGATCGTTCGGTAATGATCGGCAACGACGTTCTGTTGGTCCTCCGTGCGGATCGACGGCTTGATCGCTAGCGCGGCGAGTACCTCTTTCGAGTTGTCGCTGCGTGTCTTGCCGCCGCGCGTCGTCTTGACGCCCGCCGCGTCCCAATACGCCGTTCCGCCGAATTGGGTGAACGCCATCCCGTTCGCCACGTTTCCCGCTTCCAGACCGACCTGTTGCGTGTCGACCTCCAACCGCGCCCATTCGCCGGGGGTCGGCAGATCGCCGATCCGTCGGTGCGATGGCGCGTCTTCTCCGATACCCCCGTACTCGATCACGTCGTCGCCCCAGAACGCGCGATGTTCCCACCCGCCGGAGTTCCATTGGAGCATGACCGCTTTCGGCGGCGCGTCCGGGTCGATCCAAACGTAGGCGTAGAGCGAGTCGCCGTCGTTCACGCTGAGGCGTCGACTCGCGTTCTGGAACGTGTGCTGGACGATCTCGTCTTTGTCGGCGCTTTGGCGTCGAGCCGTTTTGCCGGAGAAGACGGGACCGCTCCCCTTCTCGATGACATTCCAGTCGCCAATGTTCTGTCCACCGTTGTCTTGGTCGTCGTCCAGCCAGACCCACTCGACGGGCTCCGTCGAATCCAACGCGGCGAGCGTTTCGGCTTCCCACGCGA
>JAQBWJ010000618.1 GCA_027625215.1 Candidatus Poribacteria bacterium | reverse complement strand
ACCCGCTGCTTCAAGGAGCGCGTGGACAATCGTGTTGTACTGGACGAACGTCGCTTCGCCCGATTGGTCGCCGATGCTGGTTTGATTCATCTCGGCGGCGCGAAGGACGTGATAATAAAACTTGTTGGATAGAAACGACCGCCGCTGCGCCATCCAAGGCTCTTGAGACGGGATGCAGGGGTCGCGCTCCCAGTCCCAATCGTGTAGCCGAAGCCATTTTGACGTTTTCCACCGCTGCGCCACGAGTGGGGTCGCTCCGCTCAAAGGATCGTTCGGTAGGTTATTCCGGCACGTTTAAGATGCCGATGCCAAGCGGAACGCCGATGTTCTGATCAAGCATGAACTCTTCGTGCTCGAACCCGCTCCGGATTTCATTCCAAAACTTGGCGACGCCCAGCCCTTCCGGGTATTCGCCTCCGTCGGGCGTGAACACATCATGAAACATGATGAGCCCGCCGGGTCGAACGAGTCCGTGATAACGTTCGTAATCGCTTCGGACGCCTTCGTAACTGTGATCGCCGTCGATAAACAGGAAGTCGACCGAATCGCCATCAACCCATTCAAGGGCGTATTTGAGCGCCTCGTCACTGTCCGAGTCTGCAAGGATACACTTCACTGTTTGATCGGCGTGTTTGAACTGTTGGAAACGGGGGTAATAATCTGTCGGCACGACCAAACTGCCTGGTCCCCACGGCAAGTCGATCGTCACCAGCCGCGCGGTCGGGTCAGCAACCTGCGCCCAACTGAACATGCTCCCGCCCCATCCCGTCCCGATTTCGATGACGCGCTTCGGTCGAAGGTCGGCGATGCGCTGAAGCGCCGGGACAAACTCATGTTCCACTTGCCAGATGCCGAACAGCGTGATCGCCGCATAGAATACGGCGAGGCAATCGACAGGTTCATCCTTGTCGGCGGGGACGATCAGACGATGCTGTTTCAACGTTTCCAGCCGCGTCAGCATGTCGCTAGACCGGATGCGATCAATCGTACGAGGGGTGCGGAACAACTGAATCAACTGAGCGGATATCGGATCGTACTCGACGAAACGGAATTCGCCTTCGTTCCTCACGAAGTGAGCCCCATCCCTCGCGTTTGGGTCCAATCGCGCAAATTCGAGCATGTGATAGAAAAACTTGACGGGAAACGTCTCCGCAATCCGTTTCTTGACATCCCGCAACGATTCCGGCATCGGCTGATTCAACCAATCCCAATCGTTCAAACGCGCCCATTGTGATGTTTTCCACAATTCGCTCATGTCGGTCATCCCTACTCAACGCGCCGAATCGAACAGCGCGGCGTTTCATTACGCAACCGCGTGCAGTGCGCCGCCCAACGTTCCATACGGCGCAAACTCTATCTGGACGCTCACACACGTCGTCTCTACGGTTGGTCCCACAGGCATAGTTCGAGAGCAATCATATCACGCCGATTGCGACTCTTCTACCTATCGCGTACCTATCGCATTCGGCGACAGATGGAGTTCGCTCAATAATGTTCGCCTTCGCCCGGCTTGGGGTTCGGATGAACGCCGCGCACGATGATCCCTTTTCCAACCGCGCCTTCGGGGTCGGATTTTCGAGAATCTATCGGCGAACGGTACTCAAACAGCAACATCCGTCGCCACTTGTCCGACGTATTCGGCGTCGAACCGTGAATTGTCAGATATGAGAAAATCAATAGGTCTCCCGCCTTCATCGGGACGGGCGTTGCCGTCTCCAGCGGGAATTGGCTCATCGGGAGGTGATGGGAACCGTCGTGCGTGTGTTCGATGTACCCGCCGCGATTGCTGCCGGGAATGACGTGCAGGCAACCATTCTCCGGCGCGGAATCGTCCAAGTAGAGCGTCGCGGCGACCATCGTGTCGAGTCGGTGAGGAAAATAGTCGTAATCTTGGTGAAGCGGGAACGCGGCGCCGATTTTCGGCGGTTTCGCGTGCATCAGCGTATGATGCAGTTGGAGGTTCTCCGAGCCGACGACTTCCGCGACCGGATCGACGATGCCGGGATGGAACATCAACTGAGCGAGCGTCGCCGAGTGCTCATGCACGCGATGGATCGACAGAACGCTGCGCGATTGCTTGTCGCCCTCAACGTTCACCTCGTTACGCCACGAGCCTCCCCAATGCGCCTCCAACCGACGCCCCGCTTTCTGCGAGCGGTCGATCATCCCGTCCACTTCGCTTTGAACTCGCGCAAGTTCCTCGCCGTGAATCGCGCCTTCAACCTTAATGTACCCGTGTTCCTCGAAGTGCGCCTTGCGTTCGGACGCCATGTCGTTTTCTTCTTTCCGTTGAATCAATTGATAACGAATCTGAACCAATTCCAACGATCAGTTCGATTTGTTTAGTACGCTGTTCACCGATATCCTTTATGATGCAGACAATGAGCACTTTATTATTCTGATTCGGACGCAGGTGTTGAGATGTTTCGTTCGCCCGTTCGTCGTCAATCCCGTTTGCTCCCCTTGCTCTTCCTTTGCGGAATGATCGTCACACTGAACGCGCAGGATGCCCCGTCCGTCGTGGATCGGTTGATCGAACAGATGCCGCCTGACTCGCGCGACGCCCTCATCGAAGAGCTCCAAGAGCGCGGTCTCTCCATTGAAGCGTTAAACAATGATCCAGCCGCGCTCCGTGAGATGATGAAACCGGCAAACCGCGACGCATTGCAAAAGGCGGTCGAGGCGCGACTCGAACGTCGGGGTATGGTAAAACTCGACCCACGGACGCCGCAACGCCTCCCGCGTTCCGACATAGCGTACTACAACATCATCATGGAGAAGAACCTGTTCCGCGCGCTCGGATGGGCTCCTCCGACGCCTCACAA
>JAQBWJ010000617.1 GCA_027625215.1 Candidatus Poribacteria bacterium | reverse complement strand
GACTCGCCGTCCACCAACACGCGAGCCGTCTTGCCGACCATCCCCGTATAAATCTCTTCGGAGACGCGGTTTTGCAGGTCGATAATCTCGCGGAGGCGACGCACCTTCGTCTCTTCGGCGATATCGTCGTCGAACTTCTTTGCAGCGACCGTGCCGTCGCGTTCCGAATACTTGAACATGAATGCCGCGTCGAAGCGGATGCGTTCCATCGCGTCGTACGTCGCGCGGTACTCGTCTTCAGATTCGCCGCAGAATCCGACGATCACGTCCGTCGTTATGCCGACATCGGGCATCGCGTCTCGCAAAGCGGCGACGATCTCCTCAAACTCCTCGACGGTATACGTGCGCCGCATCCGCTTCAGCGTCTCATTCGAGCCGGACTGCAACGGCAAGTGGATGTGACGGGACACCTTCGGGTGCGATGCCATCGCGCGGATCATCGGCTCGGTAGCGTCGGAAGGGTGAGGAGAAGTGAATCGGACACGCTCAATGCCGGGTACATCGCCAACCGCGATGAGCAGATCGGCGAAATCGTGCTTGCCGTCATAATAGGAGTTCACTGTCTGACCGAGCAGCGTTACCTCCTTTACGCCGCGATCCACCAGCATCGCCGTCTCCTCGACAATCGACGCGAGCGAAATGCTGCGCTCACGACCGCGCACGAATGGCACGATGCAAAACGTGCAAAACTTGTCGCAGCCGCGTTGGATCGTCAACCACGCCTTGATGCCGTCCTCGCGTACGGGGAGGATGTCGGCGTAATCTTCCGACTTGTCGAGTTCCAAGCCCAGATACGGCGCATGATGCGGTTCCAACGCGCGAGCGATATCGCGGTAGGCGTCGGGACCCATCACCAGATCGACGTGTGGCGCGCGCTTCACAATCGTCTCGCCGAGCCGTTGCGCCATGCAGCCGCACACGCCGATCTGCAACGCCTGATTCGCCCGCTTCAACGCCGCCAACTCTCTCAACCGTTTGAAGACACGGTCCTCGGCGTTCTCGCGGATCGCGCAGGTGTTCATCAGGATGACGTCGGCGTCGCGCAGGGTCGGGGTGAACTCGTAACCGGCGTCCGTCAGCACGGCGCGGATGATCTCGGAGTCCGCGACGTTCATCTGACAGCCGTAGTTCTCGATGTGCACCTTTCTGTCCCGAAAGGGGCGCACCGTCCCGTTGAGCGGGTCGTCTACGTGTGTCGGCAACGTCACGAGATTCAGATCGCGCATCAAGTGCTTCCATCGTGTAAAACCACTCGACATTATACTGTTGGGGGTCTACAGCGGCAAGACGTGGGGTGGAATCGGAAGTATGCGCGCGCCGGTATGATCTGTCGATATTTCTTGATGAAGCCTCTCGTTTTGAGGCATTCTAATGCAAAGCCCGGTGTGATGCGATAGATTGGCACGACGTAATGCCTCACAAAATACTTGCCGTAGACGATGAGCCCGACATTCTCGACCTTGTCGAAGTGACGTTGCTGTCGGAGGGGTATGTCGTCATTTCGGCGAAAGACGGGTACGAAGCGGTCGCGGTGGCGAAGTCCGAGCTGCCCGACCTGATTCTGCTCGACCTGAGTATGCCGGGATTGGACGGCTTCGAGGTGCTTGAAGCGTTACGCAAAGACAGCGCGACCGCCTCGATCCCAATCATCATGCTCACCGCGAGGGCGCAGATCAGCGACAAACTGCGTGGACTTAGCTCGGGCGCGGAAGATTACATCACCAAACCGTTCGACCTCGCCGTGCTGACGGAGCGCGTCAAGACCGCCCTTGCCCAATCCAATCGCCCGTCCGTCTCAAACCCCTTGATGGGCGCGTTGACGGAATGGTCGGGCGAGATCGCGCAGTTGGCGCATCATCTCGACACGGCGGCGGAGATTCAACGCGGGTTGCTGCCGATGGAGATGCCGAGCCTCTCGAATATTGACGTGTACGGGATGCTCGAAAGTTCGTTGAACGTGTCGGGCGATTTTTACGACTTCATTCGGTTGGACGGAGAGCGAGTCGGAATCGTGATCGCCGATGTTCGCGGCAAAGGCGTTCCCGCCGCGTTGATGATGGTGATGTTGCGGACGGTCATTCGCATCGTCGCGCGGGAGGCGAGGACGCCTGCCGAAGTGATCAAGCGGGCGAACGACTTTCTTGCCGTCGAAACGGAACCCGATCTGTTTGCGTCGATGGTGTATGGTGTGTTGGACGCAAACGCGCAGACGTTTTCGTACTGCAACGGCGGGCACTGCTATCCGATACGAGTCAACGGCAACAGTAACGCGGCGGAGACGCTTCAGACGGGCGGGATGCTCGTCGGCATTATGGAAGCGTCCGAGTACGAATACGCGACGGTTTCGCTGGATTCGAACGACGTGATCGTGCTATATACAGATGGTGTTACGGAGTCGGAAAGCCCTGCCGGGACGCACTTCGGCGACGAAGCGATGAAGTCGTACGTACTGGAATCACATGACTTGACGCCGAAATTGTTGTGTGATAGGCTTCGGTCACGATTAAGCGAGTTCACGGGCGCGGAACATCGCGCCGACGATGTGACCGTTGTCGCCATACGGGTAAAGGCGTAGACCGGTGAGCCGTCTCACGAAAGGGCGAGGGATTGACCGCTGAAACCGCGACGGGCGCCCCGTCGGAATCCAGTAACGCAGAACGCGAGCTTCTGTTCGTCCTCCCAACCGACATTCAGTTTGTGCCCGTTGTCGAATCGGCGTTGACCCAATTATGCCGCGACCTGAAGTTCGACGAGGATATGAACCAACTGATCGGCGTGTCCGTTGTCGAAGGGGCGATGAACGCGATCAAACACGGGAACAAGTACG
>JAQBWJ010000616.1 GCA_027625215.1 Candidatus Poribacteria bacterium | reverse complement strand
CGCCCGGCTGCGTCTCAAGTGGGACGCACGGCACGTCGCGTCCGTGAATCCCGAACTCGTCCGCCGCGCGCCCGACGCGCCGCACGTCCTCGACCCACCCGTTGTCGGTGCGATGGCTGCCTGGAATCACCCGCAAGCATCCCGTCTGCGCGGTCAGCGGATCGAGGTAAATCGCCATCTTGATGAACCGTCCCTCGGAATGCCAACCGTCCGAATGCCAGTTCGTGTCGCCGACGTAATAGTTGCCGTCCCCGCCGAGATAGTTGAACCGCTCGCCGATCAAGCCCGTTGCTACATCCTGAATGGCGGGATGATCCAACAGCGTGCAAGGCCGTTCCCGCTGGTCGATGAACGGCACGACGCACGTTCGCGCCGTCCCCTGATGTTTCGGCACGTACGGATGATCGACAAACACCTGCGCGAATTCGTCTTCGATCCAGTCGAGCTCATCCTTCAACATGCCTCGAAACACAAGGTAGCCGAACGTGTCGAAGAACCGTCGTTGTGCGTCTGTCATTGCCAAATGAACTCCCGATGATTGCTACCCTAAGACCGTATCGCCTATTATATGAAGGAGCATCGCGCCATCGCAAACTAAAGGCAGGGCACGACATGCCGGACTCTTGGACAACCGCTGTACTCATACCCGCCCTTGCGCTTGCGTTGGGTTGGGTGGTGCGCGGGATCGTGTGGGGGCAGCGCGGCGCGGCGATTGCCGGAGGAATCTTCGGGCTGACGCTCGCGTGGCTGTTCGCCCACCCTCAGCCGTTGGCGTTGGCGGGGGTATCGGCGGTCGCGTTTTCGTACGGCGGGGCGATGACGACGGAGCAAACCCGTCGGATGACCCGCTTCGCATCGGACTCTGCGACATACGGTTGGGCGATGTTCGGGCTGACGGTGAAAGGCGTGTTGTGGACGGGGCTCGCCGCCGTCTGGATCGGCATCGCGGCGGGACATATCTCCTACGGCGAGTGGGAAATCCTCGCGTTGGTGATCGCGCAGTTCGCGTTCGGGGTGATCGGCATTCGCACGATCAACCGCCCGCACGACCCGCCGGAACGTATCCCGCGCTTCTTCTTCTCGCAACGTTTCACCGATGATGACGACAAGACGATTCCAAAACTCGAAATGTGGGGTGGACTCCTCCTTTCTTATATCGGTGTGATGGCGTACGTCATTCTCATCAAGGACGATAAGTTCGCGTTCAGTTTGGGCATCTTCGGCGGCGCGGCGGGGCTAGGACTACCGCTGTCTCAGGCGATCCACAACTGGGGGCGCGACAAACTCCCCTTCGGACGCAACGCCGACCCATGGATCGACTGGCCGGCGGTCGGCGACGCCGTCTACGGCGGCATCGCGGGCGCGATGATCGGACTCGGCTGGTGGCTCACGGTGAAGTTCGGCTGCAATCCCGGCATCAACCTGCTTCCGACAATTCCGTTGAACGTCGGTGTCGCGTTGCTGGTCGCGTGGATTTTCTACTTCGCGGCGTCCGTCCTCTACATCAACCCGATCTGGTCGCTCGCCCAAGTGCCCTTTGTGGAAGGGCTGTTGGTGATGCTGCCTATCTTCGCGCTGCCGTATGGGCCCATGCTCTATCTCGCGGGCGTGTTGGCGGCGGCGGCTTCGGTGGCGAACATTCGCCCCTACTTCTGCGGCGAGGCGATCTCGCTGCCGACCGGGATGCTGCTCGCCGTCGGCGCGACGATTGGGAGTCTTGTCGCCGGATGGTACTTCCGCGCGGAAGGAGTCACGACATGGTTGATGCTGGTGATGTGGTTTCACGTCGGCGCGGTCGTCATCGGTCGATTGATCCCTGAAGAGCCGATGGACCCCGCCATCCCGACCCCCACTCGTTCCGGCTCGAAGGCGACCTACCTCAACCGACTCGGCAGCACCGCGCCGACCAGCGTCATCGTGATCATCGGCGCATCCTTATTGACGTGGCTCGCGCTGCGTTGAACTCGCGGGTTTGGGTTTAGACAAAGGCAGGCGTCGTCAAACCGACAACGAATCCGGCTGAAACGCGGATGTTCATCGAGGATCCCTCGACTTTCCACCCCGCTTGTACAAAAGACTGTCTCGCCCTATCGTTCCGTCAACCCTAGCGCCACGACGATGGGAGTCCACGCGATGAGTACCGTCTTCTCCACCGATTTCGCCACGCTCGACAAACCGACCTTCGACGCCGAGTGGCGCGAATGGACGCCCCTCTGGAAGCACGCCTGCTGCGAGTCTCGCCTGACCGATTCCGGTTTGCGCGTCGAGTCACCGCAGGAGCCGTTCGGCGTCGGCGGGATCGTCCGAGACTTCCCCGTGAAAGAGGGACAGGCATATCGCTTCGAGGCGTCCGCGTCGATGAGCGACGTGCCGAACCCAATACAGTCCATCCAACTGCGCGTCACATGGATGAAGGCGGACCAATCGCTGCACCCGGCGGGCTCGTTCGTGAACGCGACGGTCGCCGATGGCTCCATCCGCTTCAATGACACCCACATTGCCCCTGAAGGTTGTGTTCGCGGCTCGCTCGCCCTTGAAACGAAGTGGCTGCGCGGCGGGACGCTCGTTTGGCAGCGCGTCGCCGTTTCGGAGACGGAGACGCCGAAGCCCCGCATCGCCCGCATCGGCACGCTCTACCTGCGCCCGCGCAACAGCACGCCGGAGCGCAACCTCGAACTGTTCTGCGAGCAGATCGACGCGGCGGGCGCGCTCAACCTCGACATCCTCTGCCTGCCGGAGGCGATGACGCAGATCGGCACGTCGCAGGACGTGGACACGCTCGCCGAAGCGATCCCCGGACCTTCAACGGCGATACTCGGCGAAGCGGCAA
>JAQBWJ010000615.1 GCA_027625215.1 Candidatus Poribacteria bacterium | reverse complement strand
CACGGGAAACAGGTCGCCTGCGGCGTTCAGCGCGCGGATCGACGCGGCGATGGCGAATCCGACCCACAACGCTTTCGACTTCCAAAACGTGTCGTTCGTCGTCATTTGGATGGGGAGTTGCGTCAGCGGGAAGGTAAGTTTTTCATGCTCCATCCACTGTTTGCGGAGGAGGATGCTGACGCTCAGGTACGACCCGTAAACGGCGCAGATGAACGCCGACCAGATCAACGCGGGACGTATCCACACCCGCCAGTGGTCGCCGACGTAGAGGCTCGATCCGCCGTCGAAGTAGCCGCGCATCTGCTCCGGGTCGCCGACGGTCATCCAGTCGGGGATGAAGCGGTGAAACAGTTCGACGTACTGGTTCTCCGGCGTCGCATACCAGAAGGGATGCGCCAACGCGCCCATCAGGATCGCCATGAACGCATGACCGGAGATTGTCGAGACGGTCGTTACCATGACGTAGACAAGCAACAGTTCCGCCGACGTGAACGCCATCGACGGCAACCAACGCTTCAACCCGACGTTCACCACAAGCAGCATCGCCAACGTGAAGACGGCGTTTGAAAACGGGTTGACGAGCGTGTAGACCGAGTACCAGAGCTCGCTGGCGATGCCGACCCAGTAGGCGTTCACGGCAACCAGCAGCAACCCGACGAGAATGGCGCGTACGGAAACGCCGCTACGTGACGGAGTTGCGGTCTTCATCTGGTGAACTCGCGCGGGGTATCGAGGTCGGCGAATTGGGCGTTGCGCCTATTGTAATAGGGTCGATAGGGCGCGCGCATCCGCCAAAAATTGCTGCGGATCGTCGTTTCGGACGAACTCGATCATCGCGTGGTGGTCGCGGTCGGAGTGGCGCGCGAGGTCGAAGAAGCGCGTCCAGCGGTCGATGCCTTCGGAAAGGGGTCGTCGCTCGTTCTTGCCGTCCATGCGCGCCCAATGAAAGACGTGCAGCGATTCGAGACGCGGCAGAACGGCGCGGAGTCCGTCGGCGCAGTTGTTGTCGTCTTGATCGTTGGGCGGTTGCCAAAAAGTGTTGATGTTCGCGTGATCCACATCTTCCAGCAACTGCTGCGCGGACTCGTTCGTGTCGGTAAGCGTGTTGCCGTGGTACTCGAAGGCGATGCGGATGTCGACGGATTCCGCTTGATCGGCGATACGGCGCGAGTCGCCGACGATGCGGCGTCGGTACTTCGGGTCGGCTTCAGCGGAACCTTGTCGCCCCGCCCAGACACGGATAACGGGCGCGCCGAGCGCGTTCGCTGAATCCAGGACGCGACGGAAGTCCAACCCCTCTTGTTCGCTCTCGCCGACACGATAGTACGAACCGTACGCGCTGACGGTCAGCCCCGCGTCTTCCGTCATCGCGCGGACGGTCGTTGCCGTGTCAAGGTCGCCGTGCGGCGCGTGAACGTCGCCGCCCCACTCAATTGCCGACAAGCCGCTCGTTGCGACGAGTTCGACGATCTCCAGCGGTGCCAGTTGTCGAAACGTGATCGAGACGAGTCCCCCGATGAGGATCCCCACTTCTCCTCTTTTCCCTATGTCGCGCGCGTCACGTTACACCGAGTCGTCGAAGCCGTGCGCGGAACGCGGGTCGCGTGAACCCTTGATACGGCGTTCCTTGCGACGGCGTTTCGCTTCAGGCGGCAAACGTGTCGGTTCGCTGAACGCCTTTGCGACGCGACGCGACATCAGCATCCGCCCGTTGATCGCCCAACCGCACGCTTGCAGCAGCACGGCGAGATCGCGCTTTCGCAACTGGAGCCAAGCGTTCAAAAACACGAGCAGAATCAGCGTCGTCGTGATCACGGAAAAGGTGATGCCGACCACCATCAATGTGCGCGGATCGCTCAGTTTGATGACGGTGTCCGTCAGAAACTTGAACGCCGTCCCCAAGCCCGCCGCGAGGAGTCCGACACCAATCAGCATGTCGCGGGAGTTCGTCGTGTTGCCCTTCGAGTCGGGCAGAGTCGGCGCGATAGGCGCGGGAGTCGGCGAGACGGGCGGCGGCGCGGAGAGCGCTTCCGTCGTTTCCATCGCGGACGCCTGAGCGTCGCGCATCCCGGACTGGATCGACGTTTCGAGTTTCGCCGTCGCTTGAGTGAACGTCGCGTCCGCCTCCTTGTAGGCAGAGGTCGTCACTTGATCGAGCCGCTTGGTGACGAGGTCGCGCAACCGACGGAACGGCTCCTTCATCGTCTCGCACAGGCTGATCGGGTTTTCAACGATCTGGACGATCTGCGCGTCGAGTTCGCGTCCGCTCGTCGTGAAGAACACGCCGCGCCGTCCGACGTAGAACTGGCGCGAACCGCCGCGCGTGACGGGCACGACGATCTCGCGCGAGTCCTCCGGCTTCGAGCCGCTCAACTGAAGGTAGAGCAGGTACATACGGCTGTTCTTGGCGAGGTCGGCGTGTTTCGCGCGGTTTTCAACGGCGACGGAGAAGTGGAACTCCCACCCGGCAAGGACGAGCGTGCCCCACTCGAACAGGGCGCGTTCGTTCGGCTCGAACAATCGCGGGAAACTGGCGAAGTTGTTCGCAAACTCGAACAGCCACTGGTGGTATAAGACGAGTTTTTCCAACGCTTGGAGTTGGCGCAACTCGGCAGCAATCGCGGTGTCTTGCTCGATGAGCGACCGCACGGTTCCGTCGCTCGTTCCATCAAGGTGCGCGCGCAACGTCTCGACGCCGAGCGATCCGAAGACGCTGTTGGGCTTCGCGTTGAGCCACGTTTCGTAGGGAGCGATCTTCGCCAACAGTTCGCGCCACTGAGCCTCCGTGCAGACGCCGGAGTCGTCTTCAAGTATTGGCTCGAACGCGGCG
>JAQBWJ010000614.1 GCA_027625215.1 Candidatus Poribacteria bacterium | reverse complement strand
AATCAATACGCGGACAAGCCCAAAGTCCAGTTCTGCCAATCTTACGGCGATATATCGACGGGCAACACGCCAGCCACACCATTCGTCGAACTCCAACGTCCCGTCTTCCGGAGCATCACGACCCGTCGCGACGATCATGAGCGCGTTGTCAACGCAACGAAACGCAAGCGATTTCAACAACGTCATCGAGACGTCGTCAATCCATTGAATATCTTCGATGACCAAGACAACGGGACTGGAGCTGGAAAGTCGAACGAGGTACTCGACGATGGTGTCATGCGTCAGGTGGCGGAGCCTTTCGGGGTCCATCCCGATCCTCCATTCCGCCAAGTGCGGATCAACCAGCGATGCCAGGTACATCGCCGCATCGCCTCCGACTATGGCGCTCACCTGCTCCACAACGGATTCGGTGCGCGTGTTGGGATTCCGGCACAGATGTCGACGAAAGGCGTCGATAAAGGCGCCGTAACTCGTCTTATCCTGGCGAGAACACGCGCCTTCGATCCAGAACGAATGCGTCGCGCCGGACATGACGAGCGCGCGAAACGTTCTCAGGAGCGTCGTCTTCCCAATTCCTGCGGATCCTGAGATCAGCGCCGTTGATCCCGGCTCAAATGGCGTGGTCGGCAGACCATCGACCATCCGACGCAACTCTTCATCGCGCCCGACGATGCGGTCGATTGCCATGGTCCAACCTCTCGAAATGACGACTTCATATTGCCGGTAACACGACGCCTATTCTGGACGTGAATCTCAATAAACGCAACGGAAATGCGGAATTCGTATGCTCAACTCGGGTTGACAATCAGCGTGTTAAAACCGTCTATGAGGAGGACGCCGACCCCTTCCCCTTGCGGAGGGATTCGCAACGCGAGGGCGCGCAGCGCGGCGGCGGGGATTACGTGGAATATCAACACGAGTCGAGAACACCACGGGAATCATCGCATTTAACGGCGATCATTACGTGATTTCATCGATAAAGTATTCGGCGCAACGTGCCGATGACTGTATTGTCACTGTGGATAGTCGTTGGATAGTCCGTCCGAGGCACCATTAAGGGATGAACCATGGCGTTGCGGGACCACGACCGTGCCGCGCGCATCGTAAGACAAATGAAGCAGGCGGATTCCGTCGAGGCTCTTACCGAAATCTACGAATCGATTGAATCAAATACATTGTCTGAAACCGAGTCCCGATGGGTGCGGATCGAGTGGACGATTCGGCTCGAAGCCTTAGTCGCGGAATTCGCTGAACGTCAACACGTTTGGCGCGACGGCAAGCGACCCAAATGACGCGACGGTCCCACCCATAAACCGGCACCCGTCTGACAACGACTCGCCCGCTTGACACGACCGATGTTGACATCGTCCGGTAATGCGTCGCGTCCCAACAACTGGCGCGTAATGCGATCATGAGACGAGACGGACACGGGTACGTTCTTGTCACGCTGATGGGTGCGTGGTCCATCGGTTGTGTCGATGTACGCCAGCATGAGGCGCAACTCGATGCGACGTCGGTACGTATCGCGAGCTTCCACATCCAAGTCTTCGGCGCCTCGAAACGCGGCAATCCGACGGTCATGAACACCCTCGTCACCATCGCCGACGAATTCGATATCCTCATCGTCCAAGGAATCCGCGACATCACCGGTGAGACACCCACCGCCTACCTCGACGCCATGAACGCCGTCGGCGACGAACGCGCCGCGATGATCGTCAGCCCGCGACTCGGTCGCACCGCATCAACAGAACAGTACGCCATCTACTACGACACGAACGTCGTCACGCGACTCCGCGATCCGGCGACCTACCTCGACCCCAGCCGACCGATTCGAGCGCGAGCCGTTCGGCGCCCGCTTCCAAATCGGCGCCGTCGATCTCGTCGTCCTCAACGTCGCACATCAAGCCCACCGCCGCCACGGCAGCGATCGCCGCATTGCGCGACGTGGTATCGTGGGCAACGGCGACCTTTGCGGATGAAGACGTATTGATCGCAGGTGACTTCAACGCGGATGGTAGGTACTTCACCGAGTCCAACAGAACCGCGCCGCTCAACCTGACGTGACCCACGCCAACCTGATCCACGCCAACCTGACCCGCGCCCGCTACTCAAAGGGCACGCGCTTCCCCGTCGGCTTCAACCCTAACGACCACGACATGGTCCTCGTCGACGACTAACCCCGCACCTCAAACAACGCCTCCAGCTCACACTCGAAATACGCCATCAGCCGCCGCAAATGCTCGACCCGGACCGTCACATTCTTTCCCCGCATCAGCGTCGACACGTTCTGCTGTGAGACGCCCAGCGCGTCGGCAATCTGTCTTTGGGTGACGCGCTTCCCCTCGCGCGCCGACTTCTCACGCGCCAACTCTCGGAGCCGCAGTCCGACCAACATCACCATGAGTCCTCCCTTTCGGTGGGAATCGGGTCGATGGGGTGAGTGCGGCAACGCCTACCTTCCGTCAAGTCCCCGACGATACGCGATAAGTCGCCCATCCCAAAGGTGCGCCGCCTGCTTGGGAGCCACGTCTGACGACTGGGTTGAGCGATACGGGAACGACTTGAACAGTCGCAAAGTGCGGCTCGCGCTTTGTGGCTATTACCTCAAATTCATGATCGCGCTAAGGGTTGAATCGCGCGAGGAAGCCACCGCCGTCTGTCAACGAATCGGCTGGAAGTGCCACCCACACAATGAAACAGAGAAGAAATACGAGCGCGGTGAACTGATCCGAGATGAAGGCAATGCGCGATTACAAACACTTGGAAGTATCGCCTTCCTGATTGTGGCTTTTGGCGCGGCAATCATCGAAGGACTGTTCGGTTAATAAGCCGTGAAACCTCACGCT
>JAQBWJ010000004.1 GCA_027625215.1 Candidatus Poribacteria bacterium | reverse complement strand
TCGCCGAAGACCAGGAGGCTACCGAGGACGCCGCCTGAACGCCATACACAACATTTGATAATATCTCACCCACAACACCGAGCCGTCGGTGAAGGCGATGCGGCGTCCGTCGGGCGAGAACGTCGGGCACTCCGCTCTGTTGTTCTCCGCAAGCGGCACTGTCCGTGCATTCGACCCGTCCGTGTCGATGATCCAAGCGACGTTGGGAGCGTGGTTCCAGTCACCCTGCGTATGGAAAATATCTCGTTGCCGTCGGGCGACCAGCGAGGCATTACGTCGCCGATACGGATACCCAGCGGTTTCGGGTCAGTGCCATCCGCATTCACGACGCACAGTTACGGTGTGGTGTCGAAAATGCCCACGTAGACGATCCGCGCCTGTTGAGCGCTGGCGGTGAAACTCAACGCGATCAGTCCGACGATCAAAAACAACAATTCGATTTTGTGGCGCATGACGTTTGACCTTCCTTCGATTTTTCCCGTAAAGATAGAGAGTCGCAACACCCATGCCAGTACCGATTGTTTCGTAGATGCACAGACACACTGGTAAGCGCGTACATGGAAAGCGCGGGCTGTCCAACTTGAGGTGCGATCATGTCCAACTCTAGGTCAGCGGAGGCTTCCCGACATACCGCGCCCTCGGACGGGTCAGCCGTGAGACACCTCGACGCTTGTGATACAATGGAAGCCACAAGGAGACGACCATGACTGTGTTGGAACAAGAAATCATCGAGAAATTCAAACGCCTAACTCCTGAACGTCGGGCGAGGGTACTATCGACGTTGCATGATGAAACAACAACGGAGCAGATGAGCCTCGCGGAATGGTTGGAAAGAGTTGAGGCGGTGCGGTTTCATCTCCGTAACGATGTTGGAGAGCAACACCCTTCGTCCGCCGATTTTGTGAACGATGTCAGAGAGGAACGGGATGCCGACCTCCTTCGCAGTGTTGGATTCGGGCGTTCTTCTCGCAACCGCCCGAACTGAAACTTTATCCGAACACGCCAAAGCCCTGATCGCCCGTGTGAATCAACACGATGTTCAGATCGTCGCACCAATGTTGCTGCAATATGAATTGATTGCCGTTGTCCGAAAATGGGTCTATCGAACGTTGATCACGTCCGAAGAAGCGGAAAACGCGCTGAATGAATTGCTTGCGTTTCCAGCACGTTATGCGACGGACGACTCTCTGATGCGCCGCGCCTATGAACTGGCAACCAACCTGAACCGTCCAACCGCTTACGACGCTCAATATCTCGCGGTCGCGGAACGCTTCCAATGTGATTTTTGGACGGCGGACGAACGCTTGTTCAACGCGACGAGCGAACGATTCCCGAACATTCGCTGGTTGGGAAATGTCGTGTTTGACGACGAGGTACGTTAGCGGAATAGCCGCTGCGATTCCTCAACCTCGTGGCGGCTTCCCAACATACCGCGCCCTCGGACGGATCAGCCGATTCTCCCCGTACTGCTCGATGACATGCCCGACCCACCCGACCGTCCGCCCCAACGCGAACAGCGCCAACGCCTCCGACGGCGGTTGCCGCAACGCCCGCATCACGTTGACGAGCGCGTAGTCGATGGTGGGACGCTGCTGCGTCAGCGCGAACACGTCTGCCTCGACCCGCCTCGCCAGTTGGACGTTCCCCGCGTCGGGAAACAGGTCGGAGAGCGCGTCCATCAACGCCGCACCGCGCGGGTCGCCGTCCGGGTAGAGCGGGTGTCCGAAGCCGGGAACGTCCTCGCCGCGCCGGATGCGCCCTCCGATCACCTCCCGCGCGTCGCCGTCCGATCCGATCTCCCGCAGAAACGCCTCGACCCGCGCCGTGTTCCCGCCGTGTTTCACCCCCGTCATCGCCGACAGCGCCGCAACCACCGCCGCATACGGCGTCGCCCCCGACGACGCGACGCACCGCGCCGTGAACGACGACACATTCAGTTCGTGATCCACGCACAGGATCAACGCGCGATTCAACAGCGATTCCGCGTTCGGAACGGTCGCGCCCCAAGCGTCTTTCAGCGTCGCCACGACGCCGCGCGGGTTCCAGTGACCGTCGGCGGCGATGGCGGTCATCGCGCGAAGGATCGCCGCGCCCGTCCGCGCGACGGAGGGCGGGCGAAAGTCGTACGCGGCAAGGTCGTCCGACGCAAGGACGGGCAGCAGCGTTTGGAACAGTTCCACCGTACGGAGCGGTTCGGCGCGACGACGCAACAGGTCGAACTCCGGCGGAAGACGAGGCGGCGGAATGTCGTCTTCGTATTCCGCGTCGAGTTCCCCCAACCAGATCAGCCGCGCCACGTCGCCGATGGAGCGCGTCTCCGAGAGGGCGACGGCGTCGTGTCCGCGATAGGTGAACCGCCCGTCCGCGATCAACGTGATCGCCGATTCCAGCAGCGGCGCGCCCCAGTGCAACGCTTCGTCGATGGTCTTGTCGGGGTTGCGCTTCTTCTCGGCGCGGAGTTTCATCACGCGCACGTCTTCGGCGTTGTAGCGGCGGGTGCGTTTCTTCTCGTTGTGCGGTTCGGAGCGAATCACTCCGCGACTGACGTAGGCGTACAACGTCTGTCGACTGACGCCGAGCTCCTTCGACGCCTCCGCCGCCGTCATATACGAAGTCTGAGGCATTGACGGTTCCCTCCAACTACCCCGTGTTATTCTGAGTACAAATCCGCATTAATTACTGCGTATTCATCCACTGCCAACTCACCACGTGTCATCGTGAGGAGCGAAGCGACGTGACGATCTCTCCCCGAAGTTCAACATAGGCGACGGTTGAGGCGAGAGATTCTTCGGCACGGAGCCTCAGAATGACACCCTGAGCACCTGAGGAGCGCCAGCGACGAAGAATCCCGAATACGACCTCCACCGTCCGGGATTCTTCGCCTTCGACTCAGTAATGACATGTGGAACACCAATAGATTGATACATTGATTATATCATCAACATTGACGATATATCGACACTCCCGCCAGCATTGACGTTGTTGGATGAAGTCGCGGATTGGTCAACGGGCTCGAATGGGGGAGGATCGTTCATGTCGAGTAAGGCGGGGTTGGAAGGCGTTTCGGTCGGAGAGACGCGGTTGTCGAACCCGGATGGGAACGCGGGGACGCTCATCGTCGCCGGATACGCGCTGGAGGAGTTCGCCTCGCGCGTGACGTTCGAGGAGACGGTCTTCCTCCTGTTCCACGACCGCTTCCCCAACGCGCGGGAACGGGACTCGTGGCGCGCTCGAATCGCCGCGCTTCGAGAAGTGGACGACTTCGCACTGGACATCACAAAACGCGCCGCCGCGAACAACATCCCACCCATCGACGCGCTGCGGATGGCGACGGGGACGCTCATCCTTCCCACCAACGGCGACGACTTCGAGACGGACGCGCTCTCCGTCATCGCTCGGCTCCCGACGATCATCGCGGCGCACGCGCGGTTTCAGTCGGGACACGAGCCCATCCAGCCGAACGCCGAGCTCTCTCACACGGCGAACTACCTGCAAATGCTGACGGGCAAACAACCGTCCGCCGAGCGCGTTCGGGCGACGGACACCTATTGGAACACCGTCGCCGATCACGGGATGAACGCCTCGACCTTCGCGGCGCGGGTGATCGTCTCGACGGACTCCGACCTCGTGTCGGCGACGGTCGGGGCGATTGGGGCGTTGAAGGGGTCGCGTCACGGCGGCGCGCCGGGTCCCGTGCTGGACATGCTGCGTGAGATCGGCTCAACGGAACGCATCGAGCACGTTCTTCGCGCCAAACTGGAGAGCGGCGAACGGCTCATGGGCTTCGGGCATCGGGTCTATAAGACGCGCGACCCGCGCGCCGCCGTGTTGTCCGCCGAAGCGGAGCGCATGTACGCCGACAGCGGCGAACGCGGGCTGTACGACCTCGCGCTGGAGGTGGAACGGGTCGCCGTGCGGCTGCTGGACGAGTTCAAACCGGGACGAAACCTGCGAACAAACGTCGAATTCTACACGGCGTTGCTGCTCGACGGGATCGGGCTGCCGACGGAACGGTTCACCCCCACCTTCGCCGCCGGACGGGTCGCCGGATGGTTCGCCCACTGCCGCGAGCAGATGGAGACAGGGCGGATCATACGTCCGACGGCGACGTACGTCGGGGCGACGGGTCGGACGTTGGGCGCGTCGTGACGAGGATTGGAGGTTCCAACACGCCTCCCCTCCCCGCTTTTGCGTCTTCAACGAATCGCTTGGCAAAGGATGATTCAGCGTCAAAACGATTTTAGGGCAACCTCCGCGTGTAACGTATGGTTGGACAAGCGCCCCGAAATGCGTTAACCTATGGTACCATTATGTATGTGTGCGTTCTGTACACATGAAGATGCAGCGTGTTTCGCGGCGCGCGTTCAAGGGGAATGTGTTTCGCCGCGAAGCGGTTACGGTTCTGATCGGTCGCAACGAGCAGAGAACTCAGGTCCGGTTTCGTCTCGAAGGCGCTCACGGCATAACCCCCTTCCGCGCCTCGCTTGCTTCGAGTCGGTCGCTTCGGCGACGAGCTCCGATAGAAGTGTCCCGCAGACCTCGGATCCATCGCGTTTCCTGTGATCGTTCCCATCTAGCCGTTTGGTTGTTGGATCGTCTTGTTGATTCACTTGGGAACCACCTCTTTTGACGTTTTGGTTGCCCGTTTGTTCTTCGTCCCTGTTGAGGGGAGAGACGGACGGGCGAGGAAAACCCGACCGTTTCGGACAGCTCGATCATCTTGGGAGATGGCACGTTATGGGCAAGCGACTTTATGTCGGAAACCTCAACTATCGCACCACCGAAGACATGCTGCGTGAAGCGTTCGGCGAATTCGGTGAGGTCGCCGACTGCACGATCATCGAGGGGCGCGGCTTCGGGTTCATCGAAATGGGCACCGAGCAGGAAGCCGAAGAAGCCCGCGAGGGGCTGAACGGCGAAGAACTCGACGGTCGCCGACTGCGCGTCGATGAAGCGCACGACCGTCCGCAACGGGATGACCGTCGCGGCGGCGGTGGTGGCGGACGCGGCGGCTACGGCGGAGGCGGCGGTGGTGGTCGAGGCGGCTACGGCGGAGGCGGTGGCGGCGGGCGCGACCGAGACCGCTGGTAAGCCGACAACGATTGATGTCGAAAAAGGGGATGGGAACACGGTTCTCGTCCCCTTTTCGCGCTTTTGAGGGCGGGGGCGAATTGACGGTCGGAATTGCGGCGTCTATACTCTCGTCCAAGACTGCCTCAACCATCCTTTTTCTGAGATTATCTCATGGCGATTAAGCGGCTCAAAGTCTCGAACTTCCGCAGTTTCGGCGAGATCGATGTCGAACTGGGGAACCTGAGCGTCATCGTCGGGGCGAACGCTTCCGGGAAGTCGAACTTTGTGCGGGTGTTTGAGTTTTTGCGGGACATCCATGAAAGCGGTATGCGTGATGCTGTCTCAGTTCAAGGTGGAATGAACTGGATACCCAGCCTGAAATATCCAAGCCGTCCTACTAAGGTTGAATATTGGGCGGACCAGGCGATTCCGCTAGAACAAAAGCGACACTATTCCCATATGCTGCTCCTATCCCGATCTGCGACCAAACCAGACTTTGTGATAGAAGACGAAACAGTTGAACTGAACAAAACCAGGTTATATACACGAGCAGATGCACTTAAGATTGAGAGTTATCGTTCGATTCTTGAAGGTGAGGTGAGGTGCAAAGACTCCAATGGTCATTTCGACGGGCGAACTGGATTTATTTTCCCATATACCGACATAGCGATGATATATGACATCGACCCCAGACTATCAAAGCTAGCGGTACCGATTGAAGGTAAGTGGGCATTGTCTCGTAACGGCGAGAACTTAGTTGTTGTCTTGAATCGCATCTTGGAGGACAAAGAACAAAGGAGAACACTTGTCAATTTAACTCGGTGGGTCTTACCGTATATCAAAGATGTGTCTGTTCAAGATTATGCAGGACGGTTCCTCCTCCACATGACCGAATCGTACGGCTCCGAGCCGATCCCCGCCGCGTTCCTTTCCGACGGCACAATCTACGTCGTTGCGATGATCGTCGCTCTGCATTTTACCGAAAGCCCACTCGTCATTCTCGAAGAACCGGATCGCCATCTGCACCCGTCGTTGATCGCCGGGTTGATGCAACTCGTTCAAGAGGTCTCCGAGCGCAAACAGGTCATCATCACGACGCACAATCCCGATGTCGTCAAGCACACCCCGCTGGAGAGCCTCTACCTCATCAGTCGGGACAAGGACGGGTTCTCCGTCATCTCGCAGCCGAAGGACAAGATCGGGGTGCAAACCTTTTTGGAAAGCGAGTTGGGGATCGACGACCTTCACAGGATGGACTTGCTTGACCGATGAGCGGGATATTCATACTGGTCGAAGGTCGGGACGATGTGATGTTCGTACGCTCTGTTGTGGAGCCGTTGCTATTATCCCGCTTCGCTTGGGTAAAGATCGTTCCGTACGCCCAAGTGTCTACCAAAGACATAAGGGAGATCTTCATATCTGTGCGACGCATGGAGGCGAAGGGAGAAGCCCGCGTGATTCATTTCGCCGACATGGATTCCCACCGCTACCCCTGCATCACGGCACGCAAACAAGCGATTCAACAGGACTTCGACCTGCGGAACGACGAAATCCAGATCGTCATCGAGGAAATCGAAAGTTGGTACTACGCGGGCGTCGATGAGACGAACCGCGAAACGCTCGGCGTCATGTCGCACGACTCGACGGATCGGCTTACGAAAGAGGCGTTCAATGAGTTGGTCCCTTCCTCATACGGTCTACGCACCGATTTCCTCGAAGAAATACTCAAACATTATTCCTTCGATTCCGCCCTCCGCCGCAACCGCTCCTTCGCCTACTTCGTCACGAAGTACGGGCTTGTCATGCCGGATCAAAGCCCCGTCAGTTCCGCCTGATTCGACCCGTCCGCCATCCCCTTCACATGCTCGACCAGCGCGTCGATGATCGCGTCGTACAGCGGCACGCCCTTCTCCTTCGTGGAGACGCGCACGCCCTCGTCGTCCGAGTTCTTCTGCTCGTCCAACCGCACGTTTTCAGGGAACATGAGCAGTCCCAACGAGGTCTCGAACTCCTGCGCGTGACCCGGCACCGCCTTCGTGTCGAGCACCTTGTCGCCGAGCTCTTTTGGGAGAAAGTCCCAATACGACGCGAAGTGGATGTTCTTGCCGAAGTAGCGGCGGTACTGGTTGATCGCCCCGTTCATCGGCGCGACGTTGCCGCCGTGCCCGTTCAGGATCAGCACGTTGTCGACGCCGTGACGGACGAGGCTGTCCACCGTGTCCCACACGACCGCCTGAAACGTCCCGGGCTTCAACGTGATCGACCCGAAACGGAACTCCATGTGGTGTTCCGAGATGCCCGCGTTCAACGGCACCGTCACGATGGCGGACGGGTAAACGCGCCGCGCCACTTCCTCCGCCACCATCGTCGCGGACTGAATGTCGTGCACCATCGCCATGTGAGTGAGGTGCTGTTCGAGGCTTCCGGTCGGGACGATAGCGACCTTCACATCGCCGGACTGGATTTTCGCCCACGCTTCCTTGCGAGTCATGCGTTCCAAACGGATTTCGCCGACGCTCATTGGGATACTCCCCCTTCAATAACCGAGTTCTTTGTCCACGACGTTCATCAGCGGTTCGCCCGCCGCGAAACGGCGGATGTTCTCCAAGACAATGCTCGTCACACGCGCCTCCGTGCCGTCCGAGCCGCCGGAGACGTGCGGCGTGATGATGACGTTCTCCATGTCCCAAAGCGGGCTGTCGGGCGGGAGCGGTTCGGGGTCGGTCACGTCAAGTCCCGCGCCCGCGATCTTGCCCGTGCGGAGCGCGTCGATCATCGCGTCCTGAACAATCGTGCCGCCGCGCCCGATGTTGAAGATGTAGGAGGTCGGTTTCATCAACCCGAATTCGCGTTCGCCGAAGGTGTGGCGCGTTTCGTCGGTCAGCGGGGCGCAGACCGCGAGGAAGTCGGACGCGCGCAACAGGTCGTCCAACTTGTCGGTCATCCACAACGCTTCGACGTACTCCGGCGCGGGACGCGGCTTGCGGGCGATGCCGTACACCGTCATCCCAAGCGCGTGACACATCCGCGCCAACTCGCCGCCGATGCTGCCCATGCCGTAGATGCCAAGCGTCTTGCCGCTCAGTTGGAGAAGCGGCATCCCGCGCTTCCACTCGTGAGACGGCTGTTGGCGGATGTAGTGCGAAATGCCACGCGAAAACGCGAGCATCATCGCCAACACATGCTCGGCGATGGGAATGTCGTACGCGCCGCTGCCCTTCGTCATGGTGATGCCGCGCCTGCCGAACTCCTTCGCCATTTGCGGGTTCACACCCGCGCTGCTCATGTGGAGCCACTTCAGGCGAGGGCATTTGTCGAGAACGTCCTCGCGCGGCGAACCGCCGTAGAGGGCGTCCGCGTGCGGGAGTTTTTCGAGCATCTCGTCCCGTTCTTCAAACGTGAGGAACGTCGCGTTGGGCGCGAGCTCCTTGAGGCGCTTTTCAAACTCGGTGTAAAAGCCGGTCCGAACCAAGATCGTCGGGTTGCTCAAAAGATCGTCCTCCTTGCCCGTGAGGGGTGGAAATCGGCGGCGTGTGGTCACGATACGCGAACCGTCCCGCCGTTTTCAAGCGCGTAAGCCACCCGTCGTCATTCCTGAGTACAAGACCGCATTCATTGTGACGTGTTCATCGCGTTGCTAACTCACCACCCTGTCATCGTGAGGAGCGAAGCGACGTGACGATCTCTCGCCGAAGTTCAGCATCGGCGACGGTTGTCAGAATGACACCGTGAGTAATGTTTGTTGGCATTGGCAAGAATAAGTGCGGCGGTGCACTCAACAAGGACAGGGGAGAGGTCGCGTGGTTGAATTGACCCCTCGCATCGCGCCCGCCTATTATTCCCTCCGCATCGCCTCCCATCCAACCGCGAAATGAGTCCCTATGGAAACGCCGCCGAGTCTGGAAACCGCCGTCCCCGCCGCGCCGTTGCAGCCGCCGACCGGGACGACGGAACTTCCCAAGAAATCGACCCGCAAGAACTTCCTCCTTGCGTGGATCGACATCGTCGGGTTCACGTCGGGCAATTATTTCTTCGCGCCGCAGGCGATCCTTCAAGAGTTCGCCACCCACTTGACGAGCAAGTCGTGGGTAATCGGACTGACCACCTCCGCGCCGACCAGCCTCATCGCCGTGACGCAACTGCTAGTCGCCAAACGGGTCGAGCGGTTGCCGATCAAAAAGTGGTGGGTGATCGTTGTCGCGGCGTTCGAGCGGCTGGCGATTCTCGTGCTCGCGCTGCTGACGCCGTGGCTGGCGGGTTCCCACCCGACGGCGATGATGGTCGTATTGGCGTGTCTGCTGGCGTTTCACTTCGGGGCGATGGGGAGCAGCATCCCGGCGTACTCGGCGATGATCGCCAAAGTGATACCCCCGCGACAGCGGGGCATCATGTACGGCGCGGGCGGCACGGTGGGGAATTTCATCACATTCGGCGCGGGGTTCGTCATCCCGATCATGCTGACGTCGGCGCTGTGGTGGGGCGGATTCCCCAATGGGTTCGCGCTCTGTTTCCTGATCGCGTTTCTGTTGATGACGGTGAGTTACGTGCCGCTCGCGTGGATCGACGAGCCGCGCGAAACGCCTTCGACGACGCGCGTCGCGCCGCGCGAGTTCTGCCGCGAGTTGACTCAGACGCTGAAAGTGTCGCACGACTTCCGCTACTTCCTCATCTCGACGGTATTCCTGATGTTCGGCGGCGTCGGGCTGTCGTTCTACATGACGTACGCGATCCGCAATCTCGGCGCGCCGGTGGGTGAGAGCGGCATCTTCACGGTGATCCTCGCGTTGGGCGCGATGTCGTCGGTGTTGTGGGGGCTGTTCGCCGACCGCACGGACAACCGCACCGCGTTGCTCGTGTCGGGGACGCTGGCGGTCATCGGGGCGGTATGGGCGGTGTTCGCGCCGTCGTTGGTGGCGTTCTATCCGGTCATCTTTTTGTCGAGCGTCGCCATGCGCGGGATGGAGCTCAGCGGGTACACGATTCAGATGGAGTTCGGGTCGGAGGCGCAGGTGCCGCGTTATGTGGCGTTGTCGGGAGCGGTGCAGTTTTTGCCGCGATTGGTCGCGCCGATCATCGGCGGGGCGGTCGCCGACCTGTTCGGGTTTCAGTCGGTGTTTTGGTTCGGGGCGGTCTGCTCGGCGGCGGGGGTGGCGGTCGTTTGGAAGATGCGGGACCCGCGTCGCATCGGTTAACGTTGTGTTGCCTCGGCGCGCTCCGCTTCGAGTTCGGCGATAAACTCCTCCAGCGGGGTGAACTCCTCTGTCGCCAGCACGTGGCGTGAAATCACGATGTCGAAGAAATCTTCCAGCAACTCACCGTACTTCTCTAAATCGATCAATACGGCGGTCTTCTTCCCGTCTCCGTCTACGACGAACTGAACGCCTTCCGCGTTCGCGCTCCCTTCTCATGTTCATGATACCACGCCCTCGTTTTCAACCCAATCGCCGAATCCCGCGTATATCACATGCCTTGATTCCGCTCGCGCGTTTGACGATACTCGAACTCGAAATGCGAACGATGAATCCGCTTGGAGAACGGCATGAGGCACTTACTTCTGGTTCTCGCCACGATGATCGGAGTCGTGATGACGGCTCGACTGCGCGCGGAAACGCTGCTGTTCGAGGAGCATTTCGAGGACACGAACTGGGAGTCGCGCGGCTGGTACGACAGCCCCCACATGGAGATCACCAACGCAGAAAGCGTTGACGGCGAGGGACATTCCTGCGTGTGGCATTGGGCGAAGGCGGGGGCGGTCAGCCCGACGGGGGGGAGGCGCGCGCGTCAAACTGCCGCCCGTGTCGAACGTGACGCTCAGTTTTGCGATCAAGCACAGCGACAACTGGGACTGGACGGGCGTCCCCTACCATCCGCACGAGTTCCACTTCATCACGACCGAAGACGACCCCTTCGTCGGACCTGCCGCCACACACCTCACCACCTACATCGAGGTCGTCAACGGCGTGCCGCATCTCGCCATCCAGGACGGGCGCAACATCGACGAGTCCCGCGTTGGCGAGAACTTGGTCGGGGTGACGGAGAACCGCGCTGTCGCGGGCTGCAACGGCAACGCCGACGGCACGACCGACGACGACTGCTACCGCGCCGGAACCCGCCACGCCAACGGCAAGGCGTGGGCGGCGGACGGCGTCTACTTCGGCGACAAACGCGGCGACCGCTACAAAGGCGACTGGCATCGGGTCAAGGCGCGGTTCAAACTGAACTCCGTTGTGGACGGCATCGGCGTCGCCGACGGCGAACTCCAATACTGGTTCGACGGGAAACTGCTCATCGACCAACGCAACGTCGTCCTCCGCACCGGCGCGCGCCCGAACATGAAGTTCAACCAGTTCCTGATGACCCCCTACTTCGGTCCCGGCGTGCGGCACGAACAACGCATTTGGGTGGACGATTTGCGGATTCATACGGAGAAGTGAGGAACGCAGGGGGAACCTTCTTTCGGAAAAGAAGGTTCCCCCTGCACCCCCTCCAAGAAAACTTGTATTTGGAGATGGCTGCTTGACGCGCGTGGGACGTCTGAAGGTGGTTCCGCTCAGGCGACGTACGTGGTAAGTCTTCCTCACGGCAGATGATGACGGAGACCGATTCACCATCGTTAAGGTTCTTTGGGAAGGGGGTGTGGGGGAAACCGCTTTCTTGCCAAAGAAAGGGTTTCCCCACGAACCTCTCCCGAAAGGAAAGCCAATGGCAACGATCCGCGTGGCGGCGATTCAAGCAAAGAATCGGACGATTTCGTACAAAGTGGCGACGGTTGACGAAGCGTTGAAGCGGGTCGATGAAAACCTCGACGCTCTCTGCGCGCTGGCGGAACGCGCCGCCGACATGGGCTGCGCGGTGATCGCCTTCCCCGAAGACACACTCGGCACGTTGGAGTGGGAGGCGGGTCATTGGGACGACACGCCGCAACTGCTGCGCGTCGGCGAGGAGCGTATGTTGGGGCGGTTCGGCGAGATCGCGGCGCGGCGCGAGATGGCGATCATCTGCTGCAACGACTGCGTGGACGGCGACCGCATCCACAACACGTCGATCCTGATCGGGCGCGACGGCAACGAGGTCGGACGATACCGCAAGGTGCAACTGCCGCTGCCGGAACAAGCCCGAACGCCGGGCGACGCCTTCCCCGTGTTTGAGACGCCGGGCGTCGGCTCGGTGGGAATGTGCGTCTGTTACGACATGGTGTTCCCGGAGACGACGCGGGCGTTGGCGCTCATGGGCGCGGATATCGTCTTCCACCCGACGATGGGCGGCGCGTCGATGGCGGGCGGCGAGGTGAGTCTCGCGGCGTTCCGCACCCGCGCGGCGGATAATTTTCTCTATGTCGTCGTCGCGTTTCGTGGTGGGGGAAGTCTCATCATCGGACCCAAAGGCGAGATTCTCGCCGACGGCGGGCGCGAACCGGACGCGATCCTCACCGCCGACATCAATCTCAATGCGGGGCGCGAAGCGGGCGACGCGCTCGGCGGCTCGGTGACGGACTACCGCGCGCGGCTGTTTCGGGAGCGCGTGCCGTCCGCGTACGGCATCCTGATGGACGAAAATCCTCCGATCATGGCGCGGTTGAAAGACGTGCCCGTGCCGACGGGCGAGCAGGCGTCCGCGCTGTTCGCCGAGGGGATCACAACGGGCGCGGACGAGTTCTACGAGGCGGACAAGTGGCTCGCGGACGGGAAGACCGATCAGGCGCGCGAGCGGTTCACACACCTCTCCGAGCATTTCGGGACGTCGCGCGAGCGGTTGGCTCGGATCGTTAACGTCAATTCAAAATAACGTTGTCGTTACGGTCGATTTCCCGTAACCTATGCGGCATCCTCTGACTCAAACAGTCTTCTCGGACGTATGATCGGAGTCTCAAGATGCGCGCCCTTGTTGTCATCGTCTGTCTAACCGCCGTGTTTGCCGGATGCCACCCCCGTTTCGCGCCGGACGATCCCGTTCAATCGACCCGCTACCTCGATCAGGGCAACGAATGGGAGTCGATGCGCGACCAGTTCCACTACACGCCGCAAGGTTCGTTGCTGGTTCCCTACGAATGGTTCGTGTCGGTGGAGCAGCCGGGAATCGGCGAACAACCCCTGTTCAACAACGCCGACGCCATCGAAGGCTACCGCTACCTCACAAGCGACACGCCCGGCGGACTCCCCATCGGCTTCACTAAAGACCCTGCCAGCGGCTATCTCGGACTGACGTGCGCCGCCTGCCACACGACGCAGATCAACTACAACGGCGTCGGGATACGGATCGACGGCGCGCCGACGATGGGTGATATCCAATACCTGCTCGTCAACTTCTACGAAGCGCTCGCCCTCACGTTGGCGGAACACGGCAAGTTTGAGCGGTTCGCCGTCCGCGTGCTCGGCGAGGGAGCGAGTCTGGAAGCGCGATACAAACTGTGGGACTCGATGGTCAAGTACCTCGTCCCCGTCGTACACGGACTCCTTCCCTCCAACAGCGCAGAGGTGGCAAGAAGCGCGACCCCGACGAACGAAGACGAGTTCAAGCGCCTGTTTGAAAGCGGGGAACACGAAATCGGGTTCCTCAAAATGGCGATTGACGGCTTCAACACGCCGAAGGTGCGAACGTACGGCTTCGGTCGACTCGACGCGCTCGGCGGGCTGATGAACGCGATCCTCAGCACCGACATGGATATCAAGGCGAACGCGCAACCCGCCGACGCGCCCGTCAGTTATCCGTTTTTGTGGGGCACGCCGGAACTTGATTGGGTCGAGTGGAACGGCGCGGTGATGAACCCGCTCGTGCGGAACATCGGCGAGGTGTTGGGCGTGTTCGCGCAAGCCGACCTCCACACGCAAGAACACCTGTTCGACTCGACGATCATCGTCGAAAACCTCATCTGGCTGGAAGACGCCGTTAAAATGATCGAACCTCCGAAATGGCAGTCCGACGTGATCGGCGAATTGGACGCGAAGCGCGTCGCGCGCGGCAAGGCGCTGTACGAGAAGGATTGCGTCTCCTGCCACTCGCTGCCGCCGTACCCGACGATTACCCGCAAAGACACGAACGGCAACGACCACCAGTTCGTGAAAACGGTCATGGTCGCGCTGGACGAGATCGGCACCGACCCCAAGATGGCGTCCAACTTCGGCAACCGGACGGGACAGACGGGGTTGTTGAAGCCGTATCTCGACGGAAAGGATGTCGCGCCCGCGTTGGCGTTGCTCGTCGCGGCGACGCAGGGTGTTCGCGACACGGCAGCGGCAAAACTGCCCCCGCCGGGACTCTCGGAGGCGACGCTGGCAGCGGCGCAAAACTACTCGCCCAACTCGATTGAGGGGCAGACGCCTGCGTCGATGTTTGTCTACAAGGCGCGTCCGTTGGCGGGCATTTGGGCGACGGCTCCGTACCTACACAACGGCTCCGTCCCGAACCTCTACCAACTGCTGCTGCCGTCGGTGGATCGGGACACGACGTTCTACTTGGGCAGCCGTCAGTTCGACCCGAAAAACGTTGGGTTCGACACCTCGCGCGAGAAAGGGTTGTGGCAGTTCGACACCTCGCTGGAGGGCAACCGCAACACGGGTCACGAGTACGGCACGTCGTTGAGCGATTCGCAGCGATGGGATTTGGTGGAGTTTCTTAAGACGCTCTAGCCAAGCATGTTTTGGGGGGAGGGTGCGACGCGGATCAATTTAGGTCGCGTCGTATCCAAACTCGCGGATTTGGTTGTCCCGGTCGCGCCAGTTTTCGCGGATGCCGACGAACAGTTCCAAGAAGACGGGTCCGCCGATAAACTCCTCGATCTCCTTACGCGCGTCGGTGCCGATCACCTTCAACATCGACCCGCCCTTGCCGATGATGATCGCCTTCTGCGACGGTCGCTCCACGTAGATCGCCACCCGCAAAAACGTGCGATTCATGCCCGGCTCGGCGGTGTACTCCTCCACCACGACGGACGAGGCGTACGGCACTTCCTGCCGCGTCTTGATGAGCACTTTTTCGCGCACCGTCTCGGCGATGAAGAACCGCTCCGGCAGTTCCGTGAGCGTGTCTGCCGGGAACAGCAGTTGGCTTTGCGGAAGATACCCCGTCATCGTGTCGAGCAGCGCGGGCAACCCGATCTTGTTCTGCGCGGAGACCGGGACGATTTCGGCGAACACGTTGCGCTCGGCGTAGTGGGCGATGAGCGGCAGCAGGTCGAGTTTGTTCATCTTGTCGACTTTGTTCAGCAGCAGGAACATAGGGAGCTCGTACTGCCCCAACCGCTCGATGATCGCGTCGTCGGCATCGTGCGGCGCGCGGATCGCGTCGATCATGTAGAGCACCAAGTCGGCGCCTTTGGCGGACTCGTACGCGGCGCGCACCATGTGCTCTTGGAGTCGGTAGCGCGGTTCGATGATGCCGGGCGTGTCGAGGAAGACGTACTGCGCCGCGTCGGTCGTCAACACGCCGGAGATGCGCGTGCGCGTCGTCTGCGGCTTGCGGGTGACGGCGGCGAGTTTTTGTCCGACGAGCGCGTTCAGCAGCGTCGATTTCCCGGCGTTCGGGCGACCCACGATACCGACGTACCCCGCGCGGAAGTCGGCAGGGGTTTCGGGGGCGATGTCGTCGGGAGAAACGTCCGTCATCGAATGTCCGCTCGATATTAATTTGGAATGTGTGGCGCGTCGTCGTTGCTGGAAGCATACCACCGTAGAGTCGCCTTCGACCAGAAGATCGCGCCGTTGAGGGGGTTAACAGAAGTTGACAGAAGTGGGCACAAGCGGGCTCAAGTGAACACTATTTTTTGTCTGAAACTGCCGTAAACCTCGATGACTACTTGATTCCTTGAGTGAACACACCGATACCCTGTTAACCCCCCTTCTTAGCGCCCATGACAACCACCCCGCTCATCGCGTACCATTCGGCGGCAGGAACCCCACTCGAACCCCCCGCACGAACTTCATCGAGAAAGCGTCACCGATGCGCCCCGAATACCTGATCCGCGACACGTCGAACGTGCTGAGCCCGTCCCTCATCTTCTACAAGCCGCTCATCGAGGCGAACCTGCAACGCGCGTTGGCGATGGTCGGCAACGACCCCTCCCGCCTGCGCCCGCACGTCAAGACGCATAAGACGCCGGAAATCGCGCGGCGCGAGGTGGAACTCGGCATCACGAAACACAAATGCGCGACGCTCCGCGAGGCGGAAATGCTCGGCGAATGCGGCGCGGCGGACGTGATGATCGCCTACCAGATGGTCGGACCGAACATCGCCCGTCTCGCCGATCTGGTCGCGCGGTTCCCCAAGACGCAGTTCTCGTCCGTCTGCGACGATTCGGCGACGGCGGAGCTCACCGGAAAACAGTTCTCCGAACGCGGACTGACGGCGCGGCTGTTCATCGACTTGGACGCCGGGATGCACCGCACCGGCACGCCGCTCGGCGAAGGCGCGGACGCCCTCTACAAGTCCTTCACGCAGATCAAGGGCGTCGAACCCGCCGGACTGCACGCCTACGACGGTCAGAACAAGTCGGAAGACCCGAAACAACGCGCCGCTCTCGGCGAGATCGTCCTTGAACAGGTGCGGGCGATGCGCGACCGACTCCTCGCGGCGGGATGCCCGGTGCCGCGCGTCGTCGTCGGTGGGACGCCGTCGTTTTCGTTCTACGCGACGCAGACGGATATCGAGTCGTCGCCCGGCACGTTCGTCCTGCACGACGGCGGGTACGGCGAGCATTACCCCGATTTGGGGTTCGTCCCCGCCGCGTTGCTGTTCAGTCGGGTGATTTCGCGTCCGTCGAAGACGCTTGCCTGCATCGACTTGGGGCACAAGGCGATCTCCGCCGATCCGGTGGGGGATCGCGGGCAGGTGTGGAGTGTTCCCGGCGTGACGTTGGGGCAACAGCACGAGGAGCACTGGGTGCTCGAACTGGGCGATGCCGAGACGCGGGAGTCGCTGAAGGTTGGCGACGGCGTCTACGTTTGCCCGACGCACGTTTGCCCGACGGTCGCGCTGCATCAGGAAGCGGTTGTTGTTGATAACGGGGAAGTCGTCGGCAGTTGGGGCGTCACGGCGCGGACACGCTCTATCGGTCGGCGTCCGTAAACTTGGAGTGCGTGCGCCGTCGTATTCATCGCGTTACGCAGTCATCGCGACGCCAACTCATCACTTGTCACCCCTGAGGAGCGAAGCGACGTGAAGGTCTCTCCGAATCCCATACAATCGACTTTTGGGATAGAGACCCTTCGGCAGGAGTATCAGAATGACACGGCTAAGACGTTTGTTAAAGACGCAGGCATTCGCGCGGTTATACAGTGAACGGCACATGAGCCGGATCAAGCCGACGGTTGCGGCGTGGAACGGGGCGATTGTCGCGCTGTGTGTCGCGGCGGCGCTCGTCGTCGGTTGCCGCAACGCGGCGGATGAGAACCCCGACGCGGAACTCTCCGAAGAATCGCTCGGCGTCGCCCCTGACTTCACCCTGCCCGATTTCAACGGAAACCCCGTCTCGCTCTCCGACTTCAAAGGCAAGCGCATCATCGTCAACTTCTGGGGGACGTGGTGCCCGCCGTGCGTCGCCGAAACGCCCGACCTCGTCGCGCTCTATGAGGCGAACAAGGACAAAGAGTTCGTCGTCATCGGGATCGCCGTCGGCGATACGGTCGAATCGGTGAGCGCGTTCGCGGCGGAATACCGCGTCACCTACCCGCTGCTCGTCGGCAACGACAAGGAGGTTTACGACCTCTCCCGCAAATTCGGCGGCGCGGACTACCTCCCCACCACATACGTCCTCGACAAAGACGGCAAGATCGTCCGCAAATTGGTCGGTCAGCAAGACCGCTCCGCCTTCGACCGCCTCCTCCGCGCGCTGGACTGGCGCGAAGGTCGCCTCGCGCAGGATGAAGAGCCTTCGTCGTAGGGATTTCGCAGCGGGAAAACTTCTTTTGGTGAAGTAAGGGAAGAAGACGCGCGAATGTGCCGTCTTGATCGCACAACATCGCGCGGCGGCGGGGATTGGGCGGGATGTTAGGGGTGTTCTCCACGCTGTCGTCGCATCGGTAACGCGCTCAAAAGTTCTCTCGAATCCCGCTCCCCACAAACCGCCGCCCGTCACAACGAGTTGCCGCCTCACATTCCATTTGCTACCATGCTTGGAAGGTTCGCGGCACGTACTCGGCGGTTTGGTACGTCATGGAGCGCGCACCCCTCTCGCGCCGCTGACGCGGATTTGGTTGACGTGCGGGCGGGTGGTGGAATTGGTAGACACGATAGACTTAGGATCTATTGGGTTAAACCCCATGCGGGTTCGAGTCCCGCCTCGCCCACCACCACCGATACCCCCAA